>JAFZSS010000261.1 GCA_017619255.1 Muribaculaceae bacterium | reverse complement strand
CGCTACTACGCCATGGACCGCAACAACAACTGGGACCGCATCAAGGTGGCATACGACATGTTGACCGCCGGCGTGGGCAAGCAGAGCGACGACATGGTAAGGGCCATCCAGGAGTCCTATGACGAGGGCGTGACCGACGAGTTCATCAAACCCATCGTGAACAGTACCGTGGACGGACGCATCCAGGAGGGCGATGTGGTGATTTTCTTCAACTTCCGCAACGACCGCGCCAAGCAGATCACCATTGCGCTGACTCAGGAGGACAAGCCAGAGGATGGCATGAAGGTCATTCCCGGCCTGCAATACTACTGCATGACACCCTATGACCCGACATTTAAGAACATGCACATCTTGTTCCCCAAGGAGAATGTCGATAACACGCTGTCCCAGTACCTGTCGAGCCTTGGCAAGCGTCAACTGCACATCGCCGAAACAGAAAAATATGCTCATGTGACCTTCTTCTTCAGTGGCGGCAGGGAGCAGCCTTTCGACGGCGAGGACCGTATCCTGGTGCCCTCACCCGATGTGGCCACCTATGACCTGAAGCCCGAGATGAGCGCCTATGAGGTGCGCGACAAACTCGTCGCCGCCATCCGCGAGGACAAGTATGACTTCATCGTCGTGAACTATGCCAACGGCGACATGGTGGGCCACACGGGCGTGTATGACGCCATCTGCAAGGCCGTGAAGGCCATCGACCGCTGCGTGCACGATACCGTCGAGGCCGCCCGCGCCACGGGCTATGAGGTCATCATCATCGCCGACCACGGCAATGCCGACCACGCCATCAACACTGACGGCACCGCCAACACGGCCCACTCGCTGAACCCCGTTCCCATCATCTATGTGACCGAGGATCCCGAACTCATCATCAACACGGGCCGCCTGGCCGATGTGGCACCGAGCATTCTTCAGATTATGGGACTGCCGCAGCCCCAGGAGATGACGGGCCACGGCCTGATCGATGTAACAAAATAAGGCATCGTCATAGAGCCTATACACTTCAGCCAGGCAATCCGTTATGGGTTGCCTGGCTGTTTATACGGAACTACACTCATCAAGAGAGCAAAAGGACGATGATCGTATTCACATCGGCGATATTGACCTCGCCGTCGCGGTTCACATCGGCTCTTGGATTGCCAGTGCTGTCTGTCAGGATGATGTCGATGAGGGTGTTGACATCAGCAATGTTAACCTCTCCGTCGTTGTTCACATCACCTTTTATTAAACCATGCTTGTAGAGGACATAATACATACCTGCAAAGGCATCAATTTTGCCGTTTGGCCCAAACTGAGGCGTGAGGGTGTATTTATCCTTTGCTGCCGTCAAGGCAAGGACATTCTTGATCTCGGATACCGAGAGAGTGGGCTTGGCCTGGAGCCACAGTGCGATAATGCCAGCCACCGTGGGTGCCGCCATCGATGTGCCGCTCATCACGCCCCAATAGTTGCCATCCACCGCCATAACGGTCTGGTTGCTGCCATGAGCGAAGTAAGAATAGCGGCTGCCGGCTGCAACGACATCCACGCCCGGCGCACAGATGGTGGGCAATGCCGTTCCCGTTGGTCCCGCACCCTCGATCTGGTAGCTTGAAAAAGAGGCTATCCTTCCGATATGAGCAGAGTAATCGGTCACTATCTTGTGCTGTGGCAAAGAATAATAACTATTGCGCGCCGCATAGGCTCCAGCAGAAATCGTGGAGTCGCCACACGCATAGGTGCCGATGCAACAGGAATCACTCGGGGCCGTATAGAAACTGTTCCATGTCGTTCCATCAATCGCCACGACAGGCTTGTTGAGCGTACCGAAACCCGAGCCTGAATTAATCACCCACGCATCGATTTCGCACGGCGTGGACTTGCGTGGATAGATGCTCATACCCAAGGCATAACGGCTCTTTTTCACGCCGCCGACGGTAGTGTACACATGGCTGCGCAGATTATGGACTGATACCGACACGCGGTATTTCTTACCATAGGTAGCATATACTGGATTGACCCTGATGTAACCAACGGAGTCGGCGCTGGTGTAGCAGTCAAAGTAGCCAGCCAGCTGCCAGGCTTCGATGACGGCGCCGGAATTCAACTGTTCGGACTCCCACAAGATATCTCCGGTGTTCAGGTCCACGACATGAAGTTTGAGATAGAAGTTCGAATTGGGAGTGCGCATCCATATTTCGGTTTTGTGTCCTGCATAATAGTAGGCGGAATCGCCACCGATTGAATTCTTACACTTGAAGAGGAGATTCAAGGGTGATTCCGGAGTCGCCAACTTATGGGCGTATGATTTTCGTCCAGCGTTATTTCCAGCCGAAATGACAAAGATTCGTCCCGGGCCCATTGTCTGCTTAATGGCCTCGGAAAGGTAATCCAAGCCGTCATGCTGGCCGTTGCCGGTGCTGACGCTCATGCTGATGACACAGGGCTTGCCCACGCTGTCGGCATAAGCGTCGATGTAGCGCACACAGTTGGCAATTTCGGTTGCCGACATAGTATTGTCAAGCACTGTCACAGCGCACAGAACGATATCGGCACCCGGTGCCATGCCGCCATAGCCGTGGACATGGGTTCCGGCCGCAATGCTCGCAGTGTGGGTGCCATGGGTTGCCGTGGCATCATCGGTGGTGAGAGCCAAAACCTCATCGTCGATAAACACAGAGCCCGGCAGTTTTTGCGTTTTGTTATAGTACACAGGATGGCCCGCGGTGCTTCGCGTGTCATAGACTCTGACGATGCGCGAACACGAAGTATCCTCACTAGACCTGAATGCCAGATGCTGATAGTCAAAACCTATGTCAATGACGGCAACGATAACTCCCGAACCATCGTAAGACATAGGAAGCCCAGCAGGAGCGCCTTTCATCACCTCGGTGACGCGTGTGGAACTCATGGTGGAATCGGTACATAACTCCACACGCGGGCTGATTTCCACATCAGTCACGCCCGGTGTCCCAGACACTTCAATGAGGCGATTCACCGGCACCTGTGCAGTGACAAAGCCGTCGAAGCCGCAGTTCACGATAACGCCCATCGCCTGTAGCGATTGCAGCGTTTCCTCATCCTTGATGGCGATAAAAGCATCGACCATCTCCTCACCGTCAATCCATCGAGGGGGGACGAAGCAAGATTGCTGCCCCATCGAGGCCATCATCTCACGATAAGTAATGCTATAGGCCCGTTCTTCCAGAAACTGCGAAACCGATGGCGGCAAGAGTCGCTGCGCATTGATGCTGGCCACGACCATCATCAGTAACAAGGCGCTATATAATCTTCTTCTCATTATTCTCCTTGCTAATCATCCATCCATAACCCATTAACAATTAAGCAAGTAATTTATCAATGAGGTTACATCAACGATGTCAATCAAGCCATCACCGTCATAGTCTGCCGCTTCAGGGTTTAGTCCCTCGCAATAATTGTTGAGCAAGTAATTAATCAACATTGTCACATCAGTGATGTCCACTTTCCCGCTGCCGTCAACATCTCCAGGAAGTATTTCGGTATGAGATGCCTGCAGAAGATATTGCACGCCTGCCATTGCATCAATCTTTCCATTCGGCCCGAATCGCTGGCTATAAAAGCCGTCCTTCACTGCCGTCTGTGCGATGATCTGTTTCACATCGCCAGGCGAGAGATCAGGCTTTATCTGCAGCCATTGGGCGATGATTCCAGCCACTGTGGGTGCCGCCATCGATGTTCCGCTCATGATACCCCACGGACATCCCATGTCATCCTGCATCACCAGATCTTTATTGGAATGATTGGTCTGGAAATAGGAATAACGGCTTCCTGCTGCCACGACACAATAGCCGGGGGCCATTACTGTCGGCAATGCTTTTCCTGTGGGCCCGTATCCTTCAGCCTCATAGCTGCTATAGCCATACGCCGCTCCCACGGTCGCATTCTCGACGATGGTTGTACCCAGGTTAAAGGAATAATGCGAATTGCGCCCGATAAATGCGCCGACCGAGATGACAGAATCATGTACCGCATAGGTCCCGATGGAGACAAGGTCACTGGGCTTGGTGTAGTAATCGGCCACATATACCGATATCGTATCGCCCTCAGGCGAGATGCTGTCAACAATGGCAGAATAGTCATTCAGCAATCTTCCTGACTGAGTCGCACACAGCCATGAATCCACATAAACGCTGTCGGGCTGTTGTGGATAGCAGATTCGCGGAGCGTAAACTGTCAAGCCGAATTGATATCGGCTCCTTAAGGTGCCGTCGGCCTCGTTCACGGTGACATCTTTACACTTCATGTTGTGTATGGAGGCCGTTACCTCATATTTGCCTGAAGTGCTTAATGAAACCAGCGCCTTCACATAAGCGATACTGTCCAGTGAATAATCCGGCGCAAAATACTCATCTATCTCAGAAAGGTCAACAGACCTATAGAGTTTGATCAGTTCCGATTCCCAGACAATGCGTCGAGTCTGCCTGTCAAAAATGTGGAATGCCACCACTGCGCGCTGGTTTTTCCCCCTGACCCATGTATCGGTCCAGAAATTGGTATAGTAGTAAGATGGATCACTGGTAACATTAGGGTTAACATAACTCAACAACATGTGCAGCGGCTTGTCCATTGTCACCGGTGAGTGGGTATAAAGATTCCTGCCGCCAGTATTTCCTGCCGCGATGACAAAGATGTGACCGGGTCCCGACAGTTGAGCCACGGCCTTGGCAATGCGATCATTACCATCCCGAGCGCCATGGGGCGTGCTGACGCTGACATTTATCACGCAGGGCTTGCCCACGCTGTCGGCATAAGCAAAGATGTACTTGATGTTATTGACCACCTCGGTTTCCTGCACGCCCATATTAAGCGACGGGGAGACGCACAACACAATGTCTGCTCCAGGCGCCATGCCGCCATAGCCGTTGACATGGGTGCCGGCCGCGATGCTTGCGACATGGGTACCGTGAGAGCCGATATCATCAGTGGTGAGTGTATTGATCTGCTCATCCATGAAAACCGAGCCAGGAAGCGTTGCGCCGTCAATCACTACAGGATGCCCTTTATTGGAATTGGGGTCATAAACCCTGACGATGCGCGACCGTGTCGGGTCGTCGGCACACTTGAAAGCGCTATGCTGGTAGTCAAAGCCATTGTCAATGACACCGATTATCACGCCCGAGCCATCGTAAGGCATTTCCAATCCATAATCAGGCCCATTGAGCACCTGTCCCGCATGTGTAACGCTTAATGTTGAGTCGGTACACAATTCGAGCAATTGGCTGACTTCCAAACCGCTCACTCCCGGCAGGCATGATACTTCGTTCAGGCGGTTCAACGGCACCTGAGCGGTGACAAAGTCGTCGAACACGCAATTGACTATCACGCCGTGCTCCTTGAGAATTGCCGTGACCGCGGGATTGTCGATATCGATGAAGGCGTCCATCATTTCCACCCCGCGGACCATGCGTGGTGGCGCAAAACGAGGCTTGTAACTCGACAGAGCAGCGCTATTCTTGTTCGCGTGTTCCAAATAGGCTTGTTCATCAAGGTACCACTGCAACGACGGAGGTGGAACATCATGCAGCCCAGCGAAGGCCACTCCCACAATGCAGAGGGCTACCATCACAGCAAAAACCGGTTTTACAAATGCTTTCTCCATCTTGTTCTCTTCCCTTTCAGTGGCAAAGATAATACTTTTTCTTAAAAATGATGTGTCGAGATGTATTGAGAGGCGTTAATGTTCAAGCAGGTAGTTGATGAGCAGTGTGGCGTCGGTGATATCCACTCGGCTGTCGTTGTTCATGTCGGCGGCTGTCAAATTGAGGCTGCTGCCGTTTCCGCTGAGCAGGTAATTGATGAGTAGTGTGGCGTCGGTGATGTCCACATGTCCGTCGCCGTTGACATCGCCTGACGTGACTTGAGGCAGAGGCTCGATGACCTGAAGGCTGAATGTCAAGTCATTGCTGTCGAAGGTAAAGAGGTAGTCGCTGCCGTCTCCAGTGAAGTAGTAAGAGCAATTGTTGTCCCTCTTGGCTGTCGTGTATTGCACTCCCGTAGTGACTGCCTGGGTGGCTGGCGGTCCGTATCGGTAAGTGCTGTTAAATGCTGTCCAGTCATTGTTCCATTGCGCTGGTCCCCCATCGGCAAAGACGAAGTAGACGGGAGCGCTGATGGTCAGGGTATCCACATAGGTGCCGTCATCGAGGCATGTCATCCGTCCCATGGGTTCGGTTAGAATCCATGAGCCTGTGCCGCCCACGATGTAGATCTCTGCCGGTTGGGGGTCGTTGAGGAAAGCTGCCATCTCGAACAGCGCGTCCATGACTTGTCCGCTGGCGTTGTCCCACCACCCGCTGTTATACCAGGCAGCAGTCACATGGTTGCTGTAGGGGATGCCGTACTCGTTGGCCTCGGGGAACCACCAGTAGAGGCCGTCCACTGCGGGGTGGTTGTTGAGTGTCGTGACCAGGTCGGCAGCAAAGGCCCGCTGTCCTACCTCGGTTGCGGGCCATGTGGACTGCAGGTCATAGGTCGCGCCATCAGGATAGTAGGCATGGGGGTAACCCGTCTCGACGATCTGGATTTTCTTGGTGGGATAAGTGTTCTCGAGCGTAGTGAGCAGGCCGTCAAGAACGGTCAGGTCACCGTGCCAGTAAGGATAATAGCTCAACCCGATGATATCGTAGTCGACATTATAATTCTTGAGCGTGTTGTAAAACGAGGTAACATTGCTGACGCGGCTCATCTCGGTGTGAACAACGATCTGCGCCGCAGGGCACACCTCGCGGCAGGCACTGATGCCACGCTTGAGATAGTTAGCTAAGTTGGCAAATGTGCCGCTGCCGTAGTCGGTGCCATTGGGGTAGCAGTGTCCTGTGGGCCAAAGCATGCCATAGGTCACCTCGTTGCCCACCTGAATGAAATCTGGGGTTGCTCCAGCCGCCGTCATCGCACTGAGCACCCGCTTGGTGTAGTTGTAGACGCTGTCGCCCAGGGCGCTCGTTACGGTCCATGACGACGGCGTGGAGTGCTGACCCGGATCGGTCCAGGTGTCACTGTAGTGGATATCAAGTAGGAGATAGAAGCCAGCATCCTTGATGCGCTGACCGAGTGCGGTCACATAGGGCAGATCTTGGCACACGCCCTCGTCCAGATCCTCGTTTCCAGCTTGAGAAGGGTCGACAAACAGGCGCACGCGCATGGCATTCATTCCCTGCTGCTCAAGGTAATCCAGCATACCGGTGATGCGGGCGCCATGCTCGTTATAGTAGATGGCACCACGCTCCTCATATTTTGTCAACAGAGAGATGTCACCCCCGACATACTTGGTCGCGGCAAGTCCAGTTACAGTCATTGTCAAGAAGCACGCAAACAACAAGAATGATCGTTTCATAGGTTTAGTTTTTTAGTCCTTAGTTTTAAGTTTTAAGTATGATTACTATCGCCTAAATATTTCTCATTCCTAACTCCAAACTCCTCATTCCTGGAAAGCTTAGGCATGGAGGATTTTGTAGATCAGCTCCTTGAGCAGGGCGTATTGGTCCTGTCGTGAGCCGATGCCCTTGCTGCGCGTATCGCACTCTCGCAGCGAGGCAATGATGTTGATGAGTGAACGCGTGTTGTACATACGGGCGGCGTCCAAGAACTTGCGTGCCCGCCACGAGCTACGGGTTCCCACGAGAGCCATAACACCCTCAGGTGTCTTGTCACGGGCTGTCGCTGCGAGCAATACATTGGAGAAAAAGGAGAAAAGCATCGCCACGCTTACCATGGACGGGTTGTTCTTGGGGTTACGCTCAAAGTAATCCACGATGCGGAACGCCTTGGCCGCATCACGGCGTGCCAAGGCCTCCTCCAACTCGAAATTGTTGAAGTCCTTACTGATGCCTATGTTCTGCTCGATGAGCAACGGTGTGATGTTATTGTCATCGGTGAGCATTGCCAGCTTGTCAAGTTCGCTGAACAGGCGCGCTATGTCGGTACCGATGTGGTCGGCGAGCATTCTGGTGGCCTTGTTGTCGATGTTGCAGCCGAGCGAGTTGGCATAACCCGTGATGAGCGCGTCAAGGTCCCGTCCCTCACGAACCTTGTTAGAGTCGAAGATGACGCCATCCGCTGAGGCCTTGAGGGCATCCATGAAGGGCTTGCTCTTGAGTGTGGCGCCCTTATGGCAGATAACGAGAATGGTTGACGGGAGAGGCTTCTCGGCATAGGCCGCGAACAGGTCAAGGTCGTCCTTATGCCCAGGCTGCTTGGGGATGAGCTGTGCCTCACGGACAACGACAACCTTGTGTTCGGAGAAAGCGGGGTACTGGCGACAAGCGCTGATGACCTCCCGAACATTGGCTGTATTACCATAGTAGAGCGAAAGGTTGAAATCGCGTTGATCTTCGGTAAGTGCTGTGTCAATGATGAGTTGCTGTAGCCGGTCGATATAGTACGGCTCCTCTCCTTGAAGGACATATATGTTCCTGAACTTACCGCTCTTGATCTCCTTGTTTAGTGCGGCAAAAGTAACCGTTTCGCGTTTTGTTGCCATGTTTTTTAGTTTTTAGTCCTTAGTTTTTAGTCCTTAGTTTTTAGTCCCTAGTCCCTAGTTGATGACGGATGCCAATTCCTAACTCCTCACTCCTAATTTCTCACTCCTAATTTCTAATTCCATTAGTGGGCAGTATAGAAGTCGGTGATGCGTTGGATTGCACGGGAACAGACAGGACAGAAGTAGGCCACCTCATTAATCTTCATGCGGCACTCTTGCGCTGGCCGGTAGACACCCTTGGACTGGTATCCCCCACCCTCAAAGACGCCGACGCGCTGGGTAGCAGCATCCAGCAGCCGCTGCTCCTTCTCGCCCTTGATTTTGCGGTAATTGGGCACTTTAGGGTCAGGTGGCGTAGGCACGGGAGTTCCCTTGGGCACCATGTCGGCCCACTTGCTCTGGAAATCGACCATCGTGGTGAGGTTGGGCTCCCAGGGCTCGGTGTCGGCAGGATACATCGACTCGTAGGCGTCATCATAGAAGTACTCATCACCCAAGCCGGCATAGGCGTGTCCAAACTCATGCACCAGCACTTGATGGAAAGTGGGATGATCACTTGTGGTGACCGTCAACTGGTTATAGATGCCACCGCCGCCGTAGGTGTCGCTGTTGACGAGCACGATGATATGCTCAAAGGGGATGCCGGAGAGCACATCGTAGAGGCGATGTATGTCCTGGGTCATCAAGTAGCGGTCGCTGTAGAAAGTGTCGTAATGTGTTCCCACCGGTGTACTGCTCCATCGGCCCAAATGCGGCACGCTGGGTCCGCTGGTGATGGACTCGGCCGCAACGGCGACAACATTGAAACGGTCCTTGAGCGAGGTGAAGGGCTCGTGTGCAAACAGGGCATCGACCACACGCTGGCAATCGCTATAGAACTTGCCCATCTGAGCTCGGGTATAACCCTCGGCAACGATTGCCAGGTCGATGCACTCGGTGATGTCGGGTTCTCCGTCCAGAGGGCCCTCGGTAGGCATGTAGTTGCGTTCACCAGGCTGGTCGTTATTCATCTCCGTTCTATTCAGTATTTTACCCTTCCACAGGTAATGACAGGGGATGCCGTTATCACCTATTTGGCGGATGAGGATATCGGCAGGATCAACAGTGTGTGTCATGCTGGTGACCACACGGCCATGGAAATCGGTGAGCGTGACGGTGACATCAACGGGATGCTTGGGCATGGGGACATTATAGCTGGTGGCAAATGCCTTGCTCACCTTAGTGGCCTCTTCGGTAGCCAGCCATTCCTGAAAAAGCGTCGAGAAGGTGTGGACAAACAGCAGCTGTCCCGAAGCGTGGTCCTTCAACTGAATCTGACCGTTGCCCTTAAGGGGCACATCGGCAAGGCGGCTCTTGCGTCCTGCCCACACAGGAGTTACACACATCTGCTCAAGGTAGATCTGCTGTTGATCATGGTTACCGGCAAACACATAGTCGAGGCGCAGTGTCCGGCCATCGAAAAAATCGTCGAACTGTTGAGCCAAGGCAGTGACTGCGACCAAAGCCAAAGCTAGTGAAAGAAGGCACTTTTTCATTCCAATCATTTTTTTCTTGCAAAGATAGTGTTTTTTTTGTAATTTTGAGCCCAAGAAACGATGGAACTGAATTTACCGTCATATGATTACAGGGTAAGGAGGCGTGACGATGGCTCCTGGGCCATCTGGGACCGTCTGCGGCAGCGTTGGGTATCGCTGACCCCTGAGGAGTGGGTCCGTCAACACTTTGTGGAGTGGCTGATTACCGAGAAGCAGTTCCCTGCCGCTCTGATGGGCAATGAGGTCTCGCTGACGCAGAATGGCATCGCACGCCGGTGCGACACCATTGTCGCCGACCGCGAGGGCGAACCTTTGGTCATCGTGGAATACAAGGCGCCGACGGTAAATATTTCGCAGAAGACATTTGACCAAATCGTGCGTTACAATATGGTGCTGCATGCGCGTTACCTGATTGTGAGCAACGGTCTCAACCACTATTGCTGCCAGATTGACTACGAGACGGGCACTTACCGTTTCCTGGAAGCCATACCCTGCTATAAGGAGTTAGGAGTGACTCGAACTGAAAACTGAAAACCTACGGCCACGCCAAAGCGAGGCCCTACAAATTGAAAACTAAATAACAACAAATAATATGAAGAGAATTGTTTTTAAAAGCATTGCCGCGATGGTCACCATCATGCTGGCGCTCACAGTGCCAACAGCCCCGATGGCTCATGCCTCCCAGATTCCTGAGGGTTACATCACTCATGAGCTAACCGGGTTTGTTGTGAGTCTTCCTGCCGAATTCATCAAGTCAGAAGGTTGGAGCAGCGAGACCAATATGAGTTTGAACTCTGATAAGGTGCTTCAGTGGGATGACGGCGATGAATACAGTTCCAGCGCCACAATTAATGTGTATGATTTCGAGGGAGATATCGGCAATCTGAGCGAGTATGCCAACAACATGCTCTGGTCGGTTAAGGCTCTCGACGAGACCTGTGACGAACCTGTTGTTTCAGCCAATACAGTGCTGCTGCGCTCGACCAGTGAGGTGGGTGACGGCATCATGATCAATTGGCGCTTTCTCGTTGTAAACGATGACGGGAAAATCGCCGGCGGCACTATTTCTTATCGGGGCGAGGAAGCCAAGTACTACGACGGCATCGTCGAGCCAATTATCCACTCCATAACATTCAAATGACATGAGAACTTTGATATTGACAGGCCTGATGATGTGCCTGTGTGCCAGCGCATGGGCCGGCAACAGTGGCCCCAAGGGCAAGAAAAACGACAATAATGAAACACCGCCGATGTTCCTTCTCGGTACCAACCAAGGGCTTCATCAGATGGTTTATTGGACCAATTTGGCCGAGCCTCAACTTGACGAGGAGTATCCCGAGTTTTATGAGGACAGCCATAAAGAGTGGGCGTTCCAGGAGATGTTTCGCAAAAACGCGTCAAAATACACTAGACTGATTGGTGAAGACCAGATAAGAGATGTCAGGTATGTCGATGAGCTGCTGCTCAACCCTGACGGCAATGAACTATTCCCTGGTGAGTTGCACGGCAGGAACGACATTCCCTCTCCCGGTGCCCGTTATGCGATTCAGGGTAAGGTGTACGAGGACGACCTGCCCGGCATCGTTGTTGTCACCGACGATTACCTTGCCAGCCACAAACTGCTGACTGTAGAAGCCGTCTCATGGGAAGACGAGTATCCGCCTATGCCTTCAGCCGTCATCAAAAAAATGGAAGACAAGTACGGCATGAAAGCCGAGCGCTCGGTCAAGGCTTACACCATCGGCAAGCGCTACACCTACGGCATTATCCAGTTCGCGGGCGAATATGTGGCAGGCACGAAAAACAAGCAGTATGACGGGAAGAGCGCCTTGGCTCTGGAAATCATCACCGATGGTGACAAAGTGTATTCCTATCCCGTAGAGGGCTGGTATGACCCCGAATACGGATCCACCTGGAATGCCGATGACGGAGGCGAATACTGCGTCAGTTATATCGCGGCGGCATTTGACGGTCCCCAAGGGCCAGAGTTCTGCTATGTCCACTGGGCGCCCGAGAGTGCCACCACAGGCATGTTCAGCATCCAGAAAGGCGAACTCGTGCGCCAGCAATATGCCGTGTACCACTGCCTGATTGACGAGGAAACCCCGATATGGAAAAAAGACATCACCGAGATGAAACGCCAGTATGTAGCTGAAGATCCGCACGAGAACGAAGATGTGGAATTGACCAAATGGACCCATGTGTATATCGACTATGAGGGCGAACAGATCTGGATCAGCGACGAGGCTGAGGAAAACGGCGCTTTCTTCAATCGGGAAAACGACGAGTGGAAACTGATAACGACGGTGAGAGCCGGCCTGCAGCCCTCGTTTTCCAAGAGCAACGACGGCGACAACTACTTGATGCTATCGGGTCACTCCGGCGGGCCATCTTACTACTATGAAGTTTTTAAGCTGAAAGGCGGTAAGGTAGTGGAAACATTCACGGCCATCTATGTGTATGGCGAGCCCTACAGTTGCGCCCTTAATGGTGAGGAAATCAGCAATGAACTGGGCGAAGACTATCTGGAGGCCGTTCCCGAACCTATGGAGCCGTTCATCTATTGGCAAGAAATCAACCCGTAAAGCAAATCACAGATGAAAAAGACAATTATATTATTATCCTGTCTGTGTGCTCTGGCTTTCAGTCTCGAAGGCTACGGACGCGATAAGGTGCCCCTTTCAGCCATTTATAACGGATGGAGCGACAAATCCATTAAGGTGAACCGAGGGGTTGACCTTCCAAATGTGATGCAACTGCTGAAGGCCTTTCATGCCCAGTGGCCGACGAGTTCGGTGGAGGCGTTGCTTGCCGAGGCCGGCGACCGGCGTTATGTCTCTAACGATGTGACCGAATGTGAGGACTGCACCGGCCATGTGTTT
>JAFZSS010000260.1 GCA_017619255.1 Muribaculaceae bacterium | reverse complement strand
ATCATGCTGGCCTTCATGAAATAAGTTATCTGCTGTTTCACATTACAAATAGGCGTTGAGAACCCGATGGTTGTCAACGCCTTTATCATGGATAATATCCTTGTAGTCTAAACGATTGATTAAACGGGGACGACGAGCATCGGTGTATCGGTCTGGAACAGCACGCGGTGGGCGATGCTGGGATTGAACAGGCGCGAAAAGATGCTCGACTTCTTGTTAGGAACAGCAATGAGTTGGATATTCTCGTCCTTGGCAAACTGGGCGAAGCTCTCCATAAAGGTCTTGGCCGCGATGCGCTTGGTTTTGAAAGTGCACTCGGGGTAGTGCTCACGGCAGTACTGCACCAGTTGCTGCAATGACTGGTCCACCAGGTGGCGGTCCTTCTTCTCCACCACGGGGATGATGGTCACTTCCACGCCGCGCATGTTGAACAAGCGCGCGAAGCGGTCAAACGACAGCAGATCCTGTTGTATCAGGTTGGAGAAAAACGCCACATGTGTGATGTCGGTCAGACCGATATCGGGCATGCCGATGGGCACCGTGAAGATGGGGAACTTGCAGGCATCCATCACCTCGCCTGCCACGCTACCGATGAGGTTCTGACGGCGGCGGTTGGTGCCGCTGGTGCCCATCACGATAAGCGACACATCATACTTGCGGGCATAATGCAGAATCTGTTCCTCGGGGATGCCTTCGGCCACCTTGGTCTCTATCTTCACCCTGGGCAACTCGCCTGCAGCGATTTTGTCCATCAGCATGGTCTTGAACTCCTCCATCTGTTGGTGGGCACGCTTCTTGATGCTCTTGAAATTGTCCTCGGGTGTCTCGTAGCGGTCGCTGCCAAAGGGCATCGACATGGTGTGGCGCTCGTTGATATAGCTGTGCAACAACACCACGCGGCCACGGCTGCGGCGGGCATACTCCATACCCAGCTTGACCGATTTGAGCGAATACTTGCCGAAGTCCACGGGCAACAGCACGCATCGCTGGTCGCTTGAAGTGGTTTCGGGCGACTCAATGATTTGCAATGCCTGGGCTAAGTCGCGCTCACGGATGCGAACCCTCACGCCAGGGCCAAGCACTTTCTCGTCGAGGTTAACATTGTGCAGCTTTACCTCAATGCCTTCTTCCTCAAGCGTGTTCTTGAGGTCCACAGCACGGTCAAATGTGTGGATGGCGACTGTGATCAGCCGGTTAGGGTCGTTGTTGTTCTTGTTGCAGTCCATTGCTGTTGGAGTTGGAAGTGAGGAATTAACTAGAAACTAGGGACTAAGGACTAGAAACTAAAAACTATCTTACTCGTTTTCGAGAATCTCAAGTGCCATGTCAAGAATCTGAGGGTCGTCAAGTACGACAAGTCCTCCATCGGGGCCAGGTTCCAAGTGGAAGCCCATATTGGTCCCATACTCATAGTTTGACCCGCCAAAATAATTTCTTACCGACTGAACCGGCAGGTTGAGTTTGTCGGCAATAACATGAATGGAGCCTTCAGGCAGACGGTTTTTAATCCGTCGCAGTTCGTTAAAAGTGATGGTCCTCGACATATTTTGTGAATATTAAAAGCGTTGAAATCAGTGATTTTCCTAATTTTCTCCAAAGTTACAACGATTCAATCAATTCTCAAAATTTATTATCCAAATTCTGTGAAATAATCGGTCAGTTATCATATGGTTTGGCAGAGGGCAGCAATGACCAGGCCGATGACGGTGATGCCGAGAGCAGAGGCCAGCATGGTGGCATCGGGGCGGGAGTAGTGGCCCACGGGCAGGCGCCAGCGGCGTTGGATCCAGCGCATCAGGCACCAGACCAGCCAGCCGGCAAGCACGCCCACGATGATGCCGCCGAGTATATCGCCCGGGTAATGCACGCCCAGATAAATGCGGCTATAGCATTGCAGCAGAGCCCATGCGGTCAGCGAGAACAACACTAGCCGACGGCGTGTGATAAAGGACAGGAGAGTGGCCGCGGCAAAGAAGTTGGCAGCATGGCTCGACACAAAGCCGTACATGCCGCCGCGGTAACCGTTGACGACATGGACCATATTGTCTAGTGATGGGTCGTGGGTGGGGCGTAGGCGTTCCACCAGATGCTTGATGAGCCCCGATGACACTTGATCGGCAGTCAGGACTGCCAGTACAAGCATAGCCAGCACGAGCAGGGCATGACGACGATTCTGGCGCATCAAGATCCAAAACAACGCCAGCATGAGCAGCAACGATGACCACTTGGCCGACACCATCCACCAGAAGGCGTCTTGAAACGCATTATGAAGGCCGTTCACCGCCAGCAATGCGTCACTGTCTATGTCAATCAAGTAGTCAATCATAATTAGTTTTTAGTCCTTAGTTTCTAGTTAATTCCTAATTTCTAACTCCTAATGCCAAATTTTAAATCACCTCAATGTCTTGGGCTTTGAGCCAGGCTTTGTGGCCGCCGGCGGTAGAGACTTGCAGCCATTTGCCGTTGGTTTTGTCGGCAATGCTGTCAACAATCTCGACACGGGTACCTTGTTGCAGTTCAAAGGCTTCTTCCTCTTTGTCGCGGGGCTCGCGGGGAGCGGTGCTCAAGATAACCGACTCGGGCATGATGATGGCACCGTTGCCGCTGGTCGCCTTGTCATGGACATGAAAAGCGGCCAGGTTGGCAAGTATGCAAGCCACAAGCATCAGTGCTCCACCGAAGAAACCGATTTTGCGCATCAGCACATTGTCAAGGAACAGATAGATTGCCACGCCAGCCAGGAAGAGCAGGAATGTCACGATGGCAATGATGGCCCACATGTTGCTCGACAGACGGCTCACCGTCTGGTCAACCCAGTTGCTGAACCACGAGTCACCGGCATCATCGGGCAACTGCATCTTGCTGCGCACAAACTCCAGGTTAAATCGCGCGTCGCTGTTCGACGGGTCAAGCAGCAGGGCACGCTCGTAATAGAGCACGGCATGGACATTATCCTTCAGGCGGTAATAGGTGTCGCCGATGTTGCAATACAGCGACGACGACACACCGGTCTTCTCAGCCTCCTGCAGATAGAGTTTCAGCGCTTCGTTGTATAGCTCCTGTTTATAGGCTTGGTTGGCCTTGTCGATGTTGGCGTTATTCGCCACGAGAGGCAATGCCAACACGGTTAACAGTATGGTGATGATGACTTGTTTCATGACTCTGCGATGGTTTTCTTGCGTTTAACACTCTCCAGACGGTCGATGATGCCAGCAGCCTCGTCGAGCACGGCATTCATGTCGTCGGATGCCAGCTCAGGGGCGTATTGGGCGAACTCGCACTTATCAATCAGCGCTATCGACTCCTGGCGCAACTGTTCGTCGATGCCGTACTGTTCCAGCTCGGCATTGATGTTGTCCTTGCTCAACTCGCTTACGGGAATCGACAGTTTGTCGCTCATGTAGCCCCACAGGGCGTTGAGCATCTCGGCATAGAAGCCGTTGCGGTCGCTACGCGAGGCAAAGCTACGGGCGGCTTTCAGGCGGCGCTGTGCCACCTTGCTGGCGCGTTTGGAACGCATGCGGCGCACATCGGCACGCTCCTTGAGTTGCTTGCGGTAATAGAGCAGCAGGGCTACCATAGCCAACAACGGCAGCAGGAACCACAGCCAGTAGGTCCAGTGGTCCACGATGTAACTGTGGGATTTCTTCAACCCCAGATCACCGCTCTTGATGGGGCGGATGTCCATGTTCTTCATCCGGTAGTGGTTGCTGGGCTGGCCCTCGCCCTTAGCCACTGACAGGTGGTGTGAGGGAACATTCAGCGTCACATACTTGCCTGTCTCGGGATCAAAGTAGGAGAACTCTGTCGCTGGAATGTCAAATTCGCCCGCATATTGCGGAATGAAAGTGTAGTCTACCACAACTTTGCCGCTCATGTCGCCTGCACCGTCGTTGACTTGGGCATCAGTCTTGGGGTCATAGACATCAAACTGTTCGGGGAAGTTTACCTCTGGAGCCTTGATGTACTTGATATTGCCCGTTCCGCTGATGATATAGCGGCAGGTCGCGGCGCTGTAGGTCTTAAACCCCGTGGCGGGCTTGAGCTCGGTGGTGACATTGAACTTGCCCACCGCTCCGGTAAATGATGTCGGCTTGGGCTCAGGCAGTGGCAGGATGGTTACTGTCTCGCTGTGGTTTTCCAGTTTCAGTTTCTTTTCGACTGGGTTGGAAATCGTGCCGAAGATGCTTTGATAAGTATCGAACTGCACCACTCCCACATCATAGGTTCCAGATGTAATTTTCAGTTTGCCGCTTTGCTGCGGATAGAGGATGCACCTCTTGAGCGTGGCGACATAGTATTGATGCCCGTTAAGGGTTTCCACCTTGTTCAGCGCTGCTTGAACAGGGATTTCCTCGATAAGGAAACCGTCAAACGAGGGCTGTATCGTCGGTATGAACTCCGAAATCTGGTACTTGGTGTAGAGCTTAATGTTGCAAACGACCGCCTGCTGTTCATATACATGCTGCTTGTTCAATTCGATGCGCACGAACAGGTCATTGCCCGTGACTTCTTTTCCGGCACTCTGGGTCATCGGGTCACTATAGGGTGTGGCCGCTCCGGGAGTGCGTTGTGGTTGCTGTGAGGGTTGGCTGCTGCCGGCAGGCAAAACCTCGATGGTCACGGCTTTGGTTGACATGTGTTTGCCTCCAGCCACGATTGAAGCGGGGCCGATGTGGCATTTGCCCGATTGGGTCGCCTTGTAAGTCATCGTGTACTCCTCGCTTGAGCTTTTGCTCGTCTTGCCGTTGACCCAGGAAGAGCTGTAGCTGTGTGACACGCTGGGACCATAGAGGAGTTTGGCACCGTTCACCTCAGGAGGGGTGAAGTTGCTGCCCTCACCGTTGGCGAGCACAAAAGTGACATTGAATTTGTTGCCCTCAACCACCCTTGACGGGGCCTCGACAGTAAATGTCGCCGCCTGTGCCGCCATCACGGTGGTCAAGATCAGGATGGCTATGTTGATGATTCGCTTCATTGATTGTTAAGACTATAGATTTAAAAAATCAGGAAGGGAAACTACCATTTCTTGTTGGTGCGCTGGCGCTCATGCCGTTGTTGCTGAGCCTGTTGCGCGTTGATACGCTGCTGGGTAGCGCGCTCGCGGTCCTGCATGGCCTTGAGCACTTGTTCTGCGTTCTGTTGGCTCATGCCGCCCTGTTGTTTATCCTGGTTTTGCTTATCCTGATTCTGCTTATCTTGGTTCTGATTGTCCTTATTCTGGTCTTGCTTGTCTTTGTTTTGATCTTTGTTATTGTCCTGATTTTTGTCTTTATTATGATCCTTGTTTTGGTCTTGATTGTCCTTGTTATCCTTGTTCTTGTCTTTGTTCTGGTCTTGTTGCTGCTTTTTGAGCTGGGCGAGACGCAGGTTTTGACGAGCCTGGTCATCGTCAGGGTTACAGCGCAGGGCATGCTTGTAGAAGTCGATGGCTTGGTCATACTGCTGGCGACCGTAGGCGATATTGCCCAAGTCATAGCATGCCTTGCCGCGCAGTTGCTTGTCTTGCGCGCCTTTGGCCAAGTTGGTGAGCAGTTCCTCGGCTTGGTTTATCGGGTTGTTCTTATCATCCTTGCTGGCTGTGATGTTACCCTGCCGCATGAGTGCAGTGGCCAGGTTGAACTGCGCTTTTTCGCTTGTAGGGTTGGCTTGCAGGGCCTTCTTGTACTCGGCCTCAGCCTCGGCATAGCGTTTTTTCTCGTAAAGTTGGTTGCCATTGCGCAGGTGCACGCGTTCCTGCTTGGTCATCTTGGAGGCCTTGGTTTGGGCAATGGCTGTCGTTCCCAATGACAACATAGCGACGAGCGACAGGAGAAGCAATCTACTGGCGCTTATCATTTTACTTATCTTTAATCGTCTCATTGTTAACGGAGTTCTCTTTTTGGTCTTTAGTGAAGAAATTGTATTTCTTGAGCCACGGGTTCTTGCGCTCGAGCAACAGCAGCAGCCCTAACAGTAGGAGCAGTGCCAATGTGGCAAATACGGGGAATTGCTCGTCATGCTGGGTATAGGTCACTGCGGCCAGGTCACTTTTGGCGAGTTTGTCGAGCGTCTCCTGCAGCGTAGAGACGGCATCCGAGGCCGTTCCCGAGATATAGACGCCCTTGCCGGCATCGGCAATCTGCTGGGCCATCTTCTCGTTGAGGTAAGTGGTGACGGGTTCACCGTTGTTGTCGGTGAGGTAGCCGCCATCCATGGGGATGGGAGCGCCCGTGGTGGAACCCACGCCGATGACATCGACCTGAACACCCATTTTGGCGGCATTCTGGGCGGCTTCGACAGCGTCGTCCTCAAAGTTCTCGCCATCAGTGATAATGATGATGGCTTTTTGCGATTTCTTGCTCTGAGAGAAGCCGTTGAGTGCCATGTTGATGGCTGCGCCGATGGCGGTGCCCTGGGTGGGTGCCATATTGGTGTTGATACCGTTAAGGAACAACTTGGCCGAGGCGGCATCGCTCGTCATGGGCATCTGCATGTAGGCATTGCCTGCAAACACGATGAGCCCTACCTTATTGTTATCCAGGCGGTCAACGAGTTTCTCCAATATCATCTTGGAACGCTGCAGGCGGCTCACATCCTGAGGGTTGTCGGTGCTGGAGGCGTTCATTGAGTTGGACACATCGATGGCAACCATCACCTCAATGCCGTGTACCTTGGTAGTCACTCCCTTGCTGGCACCGGCGCGGGGGCGTGCAAGCACCACGATAACCATCGTGAGCAACAGCAGTTCCAGCACAAGGCGTATCCATGGCTTGTAGCGTGACACCTCGGGCATCAACGGCTCGATAGATGAGGCTCTGCCGTAACGCTGCAACCGCTTGCGGCGGTCGCGGCGGTTCCACAGGAACAGCAGCACCAGCGCGGGAAGTAGGAGCAGCAGGTAGAAATATTGTGGATGAGCAAAATTGATCATATTTAGTTTTTAGTCCTTAGTCCCTAGTCCTTAATTTTTGGTTGCAATTCACGGGATGTGCCTGAGTAATGTGTAGTCCAACAGCAGGCTCAGCAGCAACAGACCCAGCAAAAGCAGAGCCCACGGCTCGTAACGGTCCTCGGTGTGGGAGAAGCGCTGCACATCCATGTGGGTCTTTTCTAGTTTGTCAATCTCCTGGAAGATGCTCTGTAGCACGCTGCCTGAGGTGGCGCGGAAGTACTTGCCGCCAGTGGCGGCAGCAATGTTCTTCAATGTGGCCTCGTCAATGACCACAGGCATGCGCTGATACTGGATGTTGCCGGCATAGTCAATGGCAACAGGATAATCGGCGCTGCCATTGCTCCCCACGCCGATGGTGTAAATCTTGATGCCGTATTTGCGGGCAATGTCGGCGGCAGTGTTGGGTGCGACTACACCGGTGTTATTGGAGCCATCGGTGAGCAGGATGATGCTTTTGCTCTTGGCTTTGCCGTCGCGGATGCGGTTGATGGCAGTGGCAATGCCGTCACCGATGGCGGTGCCGTCCTCGAGAGCACCGATTTCAGTCTGCCCGATGGCATTGACCAGCGTGGCATTGTCCATCGTCATGGGTACCTGAGTAAAACTCTCACCGGCAAACAGCACCAGACCGATGTTATCATGGTCACGGCCGCTGACAAACTGTGTCGCCACCTTCTTGGCACTCTCAAAGCGGTTGGGAGAAAAATCCTTAGCAAGCATACTGGTGGACACATCAAGGGCGATAACGATGTCGGTACCTTCCACATCACTGGTGGACCAGCTGTCCTTGGTCTGCGGGCGGCACAGGATGATGACAAGGCATGCCAGTGCACCAAGTTTGAGGGCGAACGAGAAATGCTTGAGCCACACCTTCCAACTTGTGCCCATATTGTCGAACGCGCGCGTTGACGACACATTCATTT
The DNA here is from genome assembly GCA_017619255.1 of Muribaculaceae bacterium. Taxonomy (GTDB): domain Bacteria; phylum Bacteroidota; class Bacteroidia; order Bacteroidales; family Muribaculaceae; genus Sodaliphilus. The sequence goes on along the minus strand of JAFZSS010000260.1, from coordinate 1,986 downwards.
CGGGCTCGTTCTTGTCTTGACTATAGATGTACCATGCGATGAGCGGTATCATCAGCACGGGCAGCAGCCACAACCATCCTGGATGAGCAAGGTTCATCATATCTTCTCCTCCTCTTTCTTTTCGGGTTGTTCTATAGGACGCGTTTCTTCGACGAAATTCACCGCACGCTGGAAGGCGACCTCGTTATCGTCGGCCAGAGGTCTGACCTTAGCAAATTTCACGATATCGGCGACTTCGAGAATCATCTCCAGTTGCTCGTTCACAGCCTTGGTCTCCTCGTTTTTCTTCAGCGTGTCGATGATTTGTGTCGAAGTCATTTCCACGGCATTGATGCCGAAGCGACGGTCGATATAGACGCGCAGGATATCGGTCAATCCTGTGAAATACTCCTTCTCTTTGCCTTGCTGCCACAATTGCGCGGCCTTGAGGTTCTGCAGATTGATCATGGCCTCCTCATAGGGCGGCAACCGCTTCTTGACAGGCTTCAACGGGTTGACACCTTTCTTGTAGTACTTGTGATAGGCCCAGATGGCGGCCAGAATGAGCAACAGACCCAACAGCCAAGCCCACCAGTAGTCAGGCAGCCAATCCAGCAGGTTGAACGGTATAGCCTCGACGGGTTTGATGTCGTTAATGTCCTTCATCTTGCTCACATCAACGGGCAGCACCTTGAGCGAGAGCTGGTTGCAGTATGCCGTGTCACCACTGACCACATAGGGGATGGGCTTGATGACCCACATGCCCGAGTCAAAACTCTGGATGATGAGGTCACGGTTGATCTGGATGCGGTTGTTGCCTAGGTCGGTCGTGTCGGCGGCGGGCCGTTCGGCAATTTCAATCATGGCGCTGAGGGTGTCCAACTGCTCGCCGGGGAAGAATCCTCGAGCGTTTTTGTCTTGGGTGATTTCCAGATGCAATGCAGTGGTCTTGCCCATGAGCAGGGTGGCGCTGTCCAGCTTTGCCTTGAAGGTGACATTGCCTCCCCATGCCGTAGACACGGTTGCCAGCAGCAGGGTAGCGGCTAATGTGATATGTCTCAATGTCTGTGACATTATTGTAGTTTTTAGTTTCTAGTCCCTAGATGGCGGAATCCAATTCCTAACTCCTAATTAATATCAACTCCTCACACTTCGATTCTTGAACAGGCTCATCAGGGCGCTGACATAGTCTTCATCGGTTGCCACAGTCGCCAGGTCAACATTGCAGCGCTGCAGTGTGCCATTGACCGTCTGCTGCTGGTTATACCACCAGCGGGCATAGGAATCGCGTACGCGTTTGCTGCTTGTGTTCACCCACCGCATGGTGCCTCGTTCAGCATCACGCATGCGCATCAGTCCCACCTTGGGCAGCTGTGCCTCGCGTTTGTCATAGACCTGCACGGCGATGATGTCGTGTTTGTGGTTGGCGATGGAGAGTGACTTGCTGTAGTCGTGCTCATCGATGAAGTCGCTCACCAGGAAGGTGGTGCAGCGCTTCTTCAAGGCATCGGTCATGTATTCCAGGGCCATATTGATGTCGGTGCCGGTGCTTTCGGGCTGGAAATTCAGCAACTCGCGGATGACGAGCAGGATGTGTTTGCGGCCTTTCTTGGGCGGGATGAATTTCTCAATCTTGTCGCTGAAGAAGATGACGCCCACCTTGTCGTTATTCTGGATTGCCGAGAACGCGATGGTGGCGCCTATCTCGGCCATCATCTCGCGTTTGGCGACACCCACGGCACCAAAGTCCTTGCTGCCACTCACATCAACGAGCAACATCACCGTGAGCTCGCGTTCCTCCTCATAGACCTTCACATATGGGCGGTTGTAGCGGGCCGTGACATTCCAGTCGATGTCGCGCACATCGTCACCATACTGGTACTCGCGCACCTCGCTGAAGGTCATACCCCTGCCCTTGAAGGCCGAGTGGTACTCGCCGGCAAATATGTTCTGCGACAGGCCCTTGGTCTTGATTTCAATCTTGCGGACCTTGCGCAACAACTCATT
>JAFZSS010000259.1 GCA_017619255.1 Muribaculaceae bacterium | reverse complement strand
CCGTAAATACGGTCAATGACAAGGGCTATTGCACCGTCGCCCGTGACATTGCAGGCAGTACCGAAACTATCCATCGTGATATATAAGGCAATCATCAACGCTTGCTGTTCTGAAGTGAAACCGAGGACGGACTGGAGCACACCCAATGCGGCCATGATGGCTCCACCAGGAACACCAGGAGCAGCCACCATCATCACGCCCAACATGAGAATGAACCCAGTAAACTGACCGATGTCGATGGTTCCGCCCTGCATGAGCAGGAGGGCCACCGCACAAGCCGTGATTTTCATCGCGCTGCCCGACAGGTGTATCGTGGCACACAAGGGAACCACAAAACCGCCGATGCCGTCACTCACGCCATTCTTCTTGACCTGCCTGAGCGTCACCGGTATAGTGGCAGCTGAGGACGATGTGCCCAGGGCAGTGAAATAGGCTGGCAACATATTATACAGTGCTTTAAGGGGGTTGCGGTGCGAGATGAAACCGGCAATGCAGTACTGGAAGACCAACAACAGGATGTGCATCACAAAGATGATGCCGATGATTGCCAGGAACACATTTATGATGCGCCATGCCTGACCCGAGTATGACATGCTCAGGAATATCGAGAAGATGTAAACGGGCAGGACAGGTATCAGCGCCACCTCGATGGCCTTGGCAATGATGTCGCGAAACTCGTCAAAGCCTTTTTTTAAGGTAGGCGACTCAAAGAAGGATATGCCCAGGCCCAAGAGAAAAGAGGCTATCAAAGCGCTCATCACATCGAGCAGCGGCGGTATTTCAATGGTGAAAAAGGGCTGCAACTCTTCGGCCGTCGCTACCGCCTGGGCCGCCTGACTGCGGTCGATGAGCGAGGGGAAGATGCCTGTGCTTGTGAAATAACTGAAGAAACCGGAGAACACCGTATCCCCGTAAGCGATAAGAGCCGTGATGAGCAGCAATTTTCCCGCGCCCTTGCCAATATCGGAGATGGCCGGAGTCACCAGTCCCATAATGATGAGCGGGATAAGGAACGAAAGGAAATGACTGAAAATGCTGTTAAAGGTCACAAAGCACCTCACAGCCCACTCAGGGAAAAACAAGCCGCACAACACACCCAAGATTATTGCGATGATGATACGGGGAAGAAGGCCTATCTTAGACAGTTTCATGTGATTTACAATTATTTTTGCGCAAAGGTAATATTTTTTACCTTATATTTGCGTTATAATTATAATGAGTATGACAGAAATCATCAGATATGACGCTTCCATGGCTGGCCTGTGGGACGAGTTGGTGAAGAGCAGCCGCAACGGCACATTCCTTCACCAGCGGGGTTATATGGACTACCATAGCGACCGTTTCACCGACTGCTCGCTTGTTGCCATGCGTGACGGCAAGCCCTGCGCATTGCTGCCCGCCTGCATCGAGGGCGACACGCTATTCTCACACCGCGGGCTCACCTACGGAGGCTGGCTTGTGCCACTCAAGCATTTTGACGCGACAGTGATGATCGAGATAATGGACACGGCCATCCAATGGATGACCAGTAATGGCATCAAGCGGCTTGTGTATAAGCCCGTGCCCCACATCTACCATCGCTACCCCTGCGAGGAGGATCTGTATGCCCTCTTCCGCCACCATGCCACTCTCGCCGAAACCAATATCTCCACAACCATCGACTTAACCTGTCCCTTGCCCCTTGACCGCGGCAACAAGAGCGGTGCCAACGCCGCCCGCAAAGCAGGCATCCAGGTCGGGCCCAGCGAGGATTGGGAGGGCTACTGGCAACTGCTGTCATCACTGCTCGACACGCGTTATGACACCCGTCCGGTGCACACCCTTGATGAGATGCGGCTGCTCGTGAACCGTTTTCCCGAGAATATCCGTCTATATACCGCCACGCTCGACGGTGAACTGCTGGCCGGCATTGTGATGTACCTCTCGTCACCTGTCGCCCATTGCCAATACATTGGCGCCTCACCCCGCGGTAAGGACAGCAAGGCTCTGACGCTGCTGTTTGATTACCTGATCGGACTCCACACCGAGTTGGGTTACCGTTATTTCGACTTTGGCATTTCCAACGAGGACCACGGGCGCTACCTCAATGAGGGCCTCGTGCGCCAGAAATCACGGTTGGGCGGTCGCGGCATCGTCTATAACACTTTCGATATCTCCCTATAATTATAATGTTATATGGCAGACAAGCGCGGTAACATCTCACGCATGGCGATGAAGGCGATGGGCATCTTTGGCGGTGTCCAGGTCATCGGCATCCTGTGCTCTATCATCCGCACCAAGCTTGTCGCCCTGTGGATAGGCCCTGTGGGCATTGGCCTGTTTGGCCTGTTCAACAATGCGCTGGAAATGATTTCCACAGGCACCAACCTTGGCATCCGTTCGAGTAGCGTGCGCGACATCTCCCAGGCCATGGAGGGGCGCAACTCGGGCCTGGTGGCTCGCATCGTGACCGTGGTGCGCAAGTGGTCCTTGTGGCTGGGACTGGCTGGAGCGCTACTCACGCTGGCAATGGCTCCCGCATTGAGCCAGGTGACCTTTGGTGATTCGGCCCACATTTGGGGCTTCGTCGCCTTGAGTATCGCTGTAATGCTGCAGGCACTGACCAATGGTGAGTATGCCGTGCTACAAGGCACTGCACGCCTTAAGCGCCTTGCCAGTGTTACCCTGTGGGGCACCATCGTGGGTCTGGCCGTTTCCATCCCGCTCTTCTACCTGCTGCGCGAACGCAGCATCCTGCCGTCGATTATCGCCTATGCGTTGGCACTGGCGGTTTTCGCTTGGGTGTTCCGTAACCGAGACTACGCGCCTGTGACAGTCAATCCCAGGGAGACCTTTGACATGGGCAAGGGCTTTGTGAAGTTAGGCATCTACATGACGCTGGGCAATTTCGCGACCATCCTTGCCAGTTACGCCTTCAATGCATGGCTCAATATCAACGCAGGCACCGAACAGGTGGGCTTTTATCAAGCCGGCTACACTTTGATTAACAAATACACGGGACTGATTCTCACAGCCCTGGGCATGGAATACTACCCACGCCTGGCCAAGGTAGCAGATAGCCGTCTGAGGCTACGCGCTTTTGTCTCCCAGGAGATCAATGTCGCCATCGCCGTCATGGCGCCTGTGGTGGCATTGTTCATCCTGCTGCGCCAATTTGTTGTGTGGTTGCTTTACACACCCGACTTCAATGTCATCCTCACATTCATCTCATGGGGCATGATCGGCACCGTGCTGCGCACCCTCTCTTGGTGCCTGGCATTCACCATTCTCGCCAAGGGTGACGGCAAGACCTACCTGTGGACCGAGGTAGCCAGCGCCATCATCAACCTGTTGCTGAACATACTGTTCTACCGTTGGTGGGGTCTCACAGGACTGGGCATTGCCTTCCTCGTTTCCTATCTGCTATACACCATCATTATCGCCGTGGTCTATTTCAGGAACTACCGCCTTAAGGTGTCACTCGGTAGCCTCTACAACCTGTTGTGGACACTCGCTGTGGCAGCAAGCGTGATGCTCGCCATGGAGACAAGCCAAGTGGCTGTGGCAACAATCATCACCGCTGTGAGCGTCGGCGTTGCCATCCGTCAAATCATTACCCTGTGGCGACGATAAATGCGGAGTCTCACCGAAAACGGTCGGATTATCCGCCCTCAAGGGTTAAATTTCAATAAACAAGCGGTAATTTATTAACAATTTGTTTCCCATATTAAAATTTAGTTGTACCTTTGCAACGATAAACCAAAAATATTAACCGCGAGGGATCTCAAAAGCAACAGATTGAGATTCTTCTAATTTTTTGAATCTTAAAAATATAAAAACACAGTATTTAGCATGGCTATTACTTACATGACACAGGAAGGTTACGACAAAAAGATGGCCGAATTGGCTCATTTGGAGAATGTCGAGCGTCCCGAGGTAGTCCGTGCCATTGTTGAAGCGCGCGACAAGGGAGACCTTTCAGAAAACGCAGAATATGATGCCGCCAAGGAGCGTCAAGGCATGCTCGAGGCCAAGATTGCCGAGCTCAAAAGCCTGATTGCATCGGCTCGCATCATCGACGAGAGCAAAATTTCAACCGACGAGGTGCAGTTGTTGACCAAGGTGACCATCCGCAACCTTAAGAACAAGGCCAAAGTGACCTATACCATCGTTACTGAGACTGAAGCCAACCTGCGCGAGGGCAAGATTTCCATCTCCACCCCCATCGCCAAGGGCCTGCTGGGCCACAAAGTGGGCGAGAAAGTTGAGGTTCAGGCACCTGCCGGGCTGATGAAATTTGAAATCCTGAAAATCGAGGTATAATATGGCAACTATCTTCAGCAAAATCGCCGCTGGCGAGATTCCCAGTTATAAGGTGGCCGAGGACGACCGCTACTTTGCGTTCCTCGACATCAACCCCATGGCCAAGGGTCACACCCTGGTCATCCCCAAGCACGAGGTGAACTACATGTTTGACCTCGACGAGGAAGAATACGCAGGCCTGTGGGCGTTTGCCCGTAAGGTGGCCATGGCGCTGGAGCAGGCAGTACCCTGCAAGCGCATCGGCATCGGCGTGCTGGGTATGGAAGTGCCCCATTGCCACATCCATCTCGTGCCCTTGCAGAGCGAGAAGGACATGGCCTTCGGCGGCCCCAAACTGACCCTTCCTGCCGAGGAAATGCAGGCCATCGCCGACGCGATTGCCGCAAAAATGTAAACATCCATTCTTAAGAACCCATCATAAAAGGCGCCTGTTCCGGCGCCTTTGACATAATGAATCATCCTGATGAACACGATTTGGATTGTATTGCCCATTCTTACACTGCTGATGTTTGAGTTGGGCTTAAACCTGAAGTTAGAAGATTTTAAACTGTTCAAGACGCGCCCCAAACCTGTACTGGCAGGCCTCATCGGGCAGATTATCGTGTTGCCTCTGTTGGCGTGGTTCATTGGCAAGGCATTTGGGCTGGAGCCCATCTTCCTGATTGGCTTCGTGCTGATTGCCTGCTGCCCCGGCGGCAGCTCGTCAAATGTGTTCTCGATGCTTGCCAAGGGTGATGTTGCCTTATCGGTGTCGCTCACGGCCTGCAGCAGCATAATCACACTGGTGACCGTGCCCCTCATCATGGAATGGGTGACCGCTGTCACAGGCAGCGCTATTGATGTGCATCTGCCTGTCGGCAAACTGTTGATGCAGAACATCGTGCTCATGTTCCTGCCCATTGTCGTGGGTATCTTAGTGAGAAAGAATTGGTCACACGCTGCCGACAAGATGCACAATATCCTGTCACGCATCGCCTTCCCTGCCCTTATCTTCCTGGCCACAGTGTTCTTCATCCAGAATAGGGATGCTATCATTGCGAGCTTCGGGCAGTTGGGTCTGTCCATCACCGTGCTCATCCTGCTCGCCATGGGCAGCGGCGCCCTGCTATGTCGTTCTATGCGGCTCACGGGTCAGGAGCGCCGCACCATCGTCATCGAGGTGGGCATGCAGAACGCCGCCCAGGCCATCGCCATCGCCAGCAGTCCGCTGGTGTTCAACAACGACATCATCGCCATCCCGGCTATTATCTACGCCTTGATGATGAATATCATCCTCATCACCTATGTCGCCATCATCAAGCGACGCTGAACGACCACACTATAACAGCTATACATAACCAAACAGTGAGTGCGGAAAAATACCGCACTCACTGTTTTTACCTTTCTCTTAAGGAACTTAATCGCGGAGGACAAGGTCGTAGTAGCGGGATTCGCCCTCAAACTTGCCGCCGCCATCGGTCTTCAGGTGCCATGCCGCCTCATTATTCCAAGCCGCGGCAGGAAGTTCATTCTCTCCCACTGTGATTGACTTGATGTATTTCCACAACGGAATCACACGCTCATCGCGATACAAGCCAGACCAGTCATCATGCACTGACAAGACCATATCGGGGGCCAAGATGGCGACACTGACGCTATCTTCAACCCCGTAATGGGTCGTCACACTGTCGTTCTCGACCTCAAAACCCTTGTAGGACGAGGCCAGGATTTCCTTATGCATAGTAACCGTGACCGTGTCGGTGGTCTTATTGTAAATCTTATAGTCCACCGAGGACATAGGGTCACACGAGACCAGCGACAAGATGGCGGAAACAGCCGCCAAACACAGTGGGATATAATACCTTTTCATTGACATCATTGGTTTTATCTGAATATAAAACGAGACCACAGCCCCTCTTATTACAAGTTAACCGGAAAAAACGCAGCTGGCACACCTCAACAAAGACGAAAACAAAAAGTAGCGGAACTTTGCGTTATTTCGTTAATAAAACTTATAGATGAGGGTTTCAGGCACGATGTTTGCTGTTTTTTTAGTAAATTTGCAAGTTAAAAAGCAGAATATAGAACAAGTATGTCTAAAGACAAGCAGAATCAGATAGAAGAGCCTGTTGTGGACGCGGGTCAACAGTCAGGAGCAAGCGACTTTGGCGGCTATGACCGCTTGGTGACGCTTTCTCCCCGTGAGCACATCCGCCAGCGCCCCGGCATGTACATCGGTAAGTTGGGCGACGGCTCCCAGGACGATGACGGCATTTATGTCCTCATCAAGGAGGTGATCGACAACAGCATTGACGAGTTCAACACGGGCTATGCCAAGCCCAATATCGACATTGATGTGGCCGACCACACGGTTACCATCCGCGACTATGGCCGCGGCATCCCCCTGGACCAGGTCAAGGCCGCCTCATCCAAGATGAACACCGGCGCCAAATATGACACGCAAACCTACAAGCGCTCTGTGGGTCTGAACGGCGTGGGTATCAAGGCGGTCAACGCCCTGTCCACCGAATTCTACATCCGCAGCGTGCGCGACGGTCAGTGTGCATCGGTGCTTTACAACGAGGGTGTGGTCAAGGAAGAGAGCGGCATCGTTGCTGCCGACAATGGCGAGGAGAATGGTACGCTGGTACGCTTCAAACCCGACGCCGGCATCTTCAAGAACTACGAGTTCCGCGAGGAGACCATTGAGCAGATGATCAAGAACTACTCCTATCTGAACACAGGACTGACACTCACATTCAACGGTAAGAAATACCACTCTCGCAACGGTCTGAGCGACCTGGTGAAGGAAAACATGACCAACGACCCGCTATATCCGTTGATGCACTTCACGGGCGACGATATCGAGGTTGTTATCACCCACGCGGCTCAGCTGGGCGAGGAGTTCTACTCCTTTGTCAACGGCCAGCACACGACCCAGGGCGGCACCCACCAGAGTGCCTTCCGCGAAGCCCTGTCAAGGACCATCAAGGAATTCTACGGGAAGAACTTTGAATACAGCGACATCCGCAACGGTATCGTTGCCGCCATCAGCATCAAGGTCGAAGAACCGGTGTTCGAGTCACAGACCAAGATCAAACTGGGCAGCAGCGTCATGTGGAAAGACGGTCCCACCATCTACAAGTACATCAACGACTTTATCAAGAAGGAACTGGACGATTACCTGCACAAGACACCCGAGACCGCCGAGGTGCTGCTGAAGAAGATTCAGGACAACGAGCGCGAGCGCAAGGCCATCGCAGGCGTGAGCAAGCAGGTGCGTGAAAATGTCAAGAAAGCCACGCTTCACAACGATAAGTTGCGTGACTGCCGCGTCCACTTCAACGACTCGCGTGCCCCCAAGGACAATGACCGCCGTGACGAGACTTCAATCTTCATCACCGAGGGTCTTAGCGCAAGCGGCTCCATCACCAAAATCCGTGATGTGGAGACCCAAGCCGTGTTCTCGTTACGCGGTAAGCCGCTGAACACCTACGGGCTCGATCCCAAAAAGGTCATTATCAACACCGAGTTCGCCATGCTGCAGTCGGCACTCAACATTGAGGATGGCATCGACGGGTTGCGTTACAACAAGGTCATCATCGCCACCGATGCCGATGTTGACGGCATGCACATCCGCCTGCTGCTGCTGACCTACTTCTTGCAATTTTGCCCCGAGCTCGTCAAGACCGGGCACCTCTATATCCTGCAGACACCGTTGTTCCGTGTCCTTAACAAGAAAGAGGCTAAGCGCAAGACTCGCACTAGCAAGCGCGAAGCCAAGCCCCAGAAAGTGGAAACCTACTACTGCTACAACGACGAGGAGCGTCTTGCCGCCCTCAACAAGCTAGGCGACGCCGCCGAAATCACCCGATTCAAAGGTCTGGGAGAAATCTCACCCGATGAGTTCAAGGACTTCATCGGTCCCGAGATGCGCCTGGACCGCGTCCAGTTGCGCAAGGAGGACTCGGTAAAGCAGATGCTCGCCTTCTTCATGGGCAAGAACACCATGGAGCGCCAGGGCTTTATTATTGACAACTTAGTGAACGAAGACGATGAAGACATCACAGAGCATTAATCACGAGGGGCAGCGCATCGCCATCTTCCCCGGGTCGTTTGATCCCTTTACCCGCGGTCACGAGTCCATCGTCAGACGCGCACTGCCGCTGTTCGACAAGTTTGTCATCGCCATTGGCGTGAATGCCGACAAGCGATCCTTCATGACAATGGAGCAGCGCCAGTCGTGGATTGAGCGCGTGTTCAAGGATGACCCGCAGGTCGAGGTCATCACCTACAGCGGCATGACCGTTGATGTGGCGCGTGAGGTGGGTGCACAGTTCATCGTGCGCGGCGTGCGCCTCATCCAGGACTTCGAGAACGAGAAACACCTGGCCGAGGTCAATCGCGACCTGACCGGTATCGAGACCATCCTGCTTTACACCCTGCCCGAATACAGCCACATCAGCAGCAGCATCGTGCGCGAACTTGTGAGATACGGTCAGGATGTGAGCGCCTATCTGCCCGAAGGAGCAGATTTGAAGGCTTTAGGTTCTAACCAATAGTTTTTTTAAGAGAACTTTTTAATCCAAGTATGAAAAAGATATTCTTTGCCGTGGCCGTTGGCCTGGCGTTGTCTTTTACCATGACCGCCCAGCGGTCCATGCCCGAGGCGCTGCAGAAACTGCTCAACGCCGAGTATGCCATCACAAGCCTGTATGTTGACACCGTCAACGAGGATAAACTCATCGAGGACGCCATCCGCGGCATGCTCGAGAACCTGGATCCCCACTCTTCCTATACCGACCCCAAGGAGACCAAAGACCTTGAGGAACCCCTGCAGGGCGAGTTCAGCGGCGTGGGCATCCAGTTCAACATGAACAAGGACACGCTGTATGTCATTCAGACGGTTCCCGGAGGACCTAGTGAGCGCGTGGGCGTGTTGGCCGGAGACCGCATCATCTATGTCAACGACACCACTATCGCCGGCGTGAAGATGAAGAACAGCGACATCCAGAAACGCTTGCGCGGCAAGAAAGGCACCAAGGTCACCATCAAGGTGATGCGACCCGGTGTGAAGGAACTCATCACCTTCCGCATCACACGCGACAACATCCCGCTTTACAGCATTGATGCCAAGTACATGCTCGACGACAAGACGGGTTACCTGCGCATCTCGCGCTTCGGCGCCAAGACCCACGAGGAGATGATGGATGCCCTCTCCGAACTGAAAAAGCAGGGCATGACACAAGCCATCATCGACTTGAGCGACAACGGCGGCGGCTACCTCAACGCAGCCATTGACATGTGCAACGAGTTCCTCGAGCGAGGACAACTCATGGTATATACCGAGGGAGAGAACTCTCCGCGTAACGAGGCCAATGCCAACGGCTGGGGTGACTATAAAGACCTGCACATGGTCGTTATCGTCAACCAGTACTCAGCATCGGCAGCCGAAATCTTTGCCGGTGCCATGCAGGATTGGGACCGTGCAGTCATCGTGGGCCGCAGGACCTTTGGCAAGGGGCTGGTACAGCGACCCATCCGCTTTGACGACGGCTCAATGATGCGGCTGACCGTAGCACGCTACTACACCCCGAGCGGCCGTTGCATCCAGAAACCCTATGACCGCGGCAACAAGAAGGACTACGACAAGGAACTGCTCGACCGCGCCAACGAGGGCGAATACTACTGCCTGGACAGCATCCAGTTCCCCGATTCGCTGCGCTACACCACCCGCATCACCGGCCGCACCATCTATGGGGGCGGCGGTGTGATGCCCGACATATACATCCCCGTTGACACCAGCGAGTACAGCACCTATTACCGCGACCTGTCGGCCAAGGGCATCCTCAACCAGTATGCCATCGGCTATGTGGATAAAAACCGCAAGCAGATCACTAAACAATACAAGACCCTCAACGATTTTGACAAGGGTTTCACCGTGACCGATGAGATGATGCGGGAATGCATTGCCCTGGGTGAGAATGACAGCATCAAGTTTAACGAGGAGAAATACCGTATCAGCGAGCAACTGCTCAAAGACATTATCAAGGGACTCATTGCCCGCGATGTTTATGAAGATGCCGGGGCCTATACCGTCATCATCAACCACCGCAACCCCGATGTTCAAGCCGCCTATGAGGTATTGAACGACCGCGAGCGTTACATCAGGCTGTTGCGCGAGGGCAACCCTGAGTATGAACGGCTGGTGAGAAAGCACAAGCAAGCGGCCGAAAACTGATTTACAGAGATATCACATAAAAGGACAGGGCCCGAATGTATCGGGTCCTGTCCTTTTATCGTCATTGGAGTGATTAATAGGCAACAATCCACCAGGTCACGCCTGGGGAGTGTTTTCATTGGTGCCCGGGAACGGAGGAGGCACGGGCGCGTTAGCCTGCTGAGGCATGTCAGTCGGCGGGAGTTGGGGCGAAGGCACACCAGTCGGTATCTGGGGTTGAGCCTCGGGAACAGGAGGTGGAGTGAAACGGGCCTCGTCGAGTTTCTTCAT
>JAFZSS010000258.1 GCA_017619255.1 Muribaculaceae bacterium | reverse complement strand
CCCGAACCCGAGGAAGAAACCGCGGCCAATGACTATTTCTATCGTCCCGAGCTTCGTAATGCCTATATGCCCACGGCCGAACAAATCGAGGAGGCCTCCCGCAAGCCCAACAGAAAACGGTGGCTGTGGCTCTCGATTCTGCTTGGCGTGCTGGCTGCTGGCCTGCTCGTGTGGTTCCTCACCCGCGGCGGTGGCGATGGCAAGACAGATGCTAAGCCTGAGCCGGTGGTTGTTGCCGCCGACACCCTGACCGCCGAGCAAGTCGAGCAGATTGAGAAGAAGGAAGAGGCCAAGAAATCGGAGGCCAAAGCCGAGGAAAAAGAACTCACCAAGGCTGTCGAGAAATCGGAAAAGGGCGAGAGCCCAGCCGCATCCGACAAATCGGCCGAAGAAAGGACTGATGTGGTCACCTCCCAGATTGTGCTCACTACGCTGGCCGAGAAATACTACGGCAGCCAGTGGTTCTGGGTGTATATCTACGAGGAGAACCTGAAGCGTGGTATCATCAACAACCCGAACAATATCCGTCCCGGCACCAGGGTGGTCATTCCCCCTGCCGAGAAGTACGGCATCGATGCCCATGACAAAGCCGCCCTCAGGAAGGCCCAGATCAAGTCGATGGAATATCTGAAATAGCAACAAGTCAAGAACTGACAATAAAGGGGTGCGGTTGCCGCATCCCTTTTTTCATGTCAATGTTTCAAGAATGGGGACGGCAGCGTTACGGCATGGTAGGCGCTGTCCATGAGCCGTGCGCACTCGGCGGCAATCAGGTGGCCGTCGTCGTAGTAGTAATGCAGGTCGCTGCCCAGCTTGGGGTCGTGGCTGTAGTCGTGCACACGGTCCTCGCCGAAGATGCTCTCCAGCATGTAGAGGTCATTGCTGGCGATGGCTTCATAGCCGTAATGTGGCGGGATGATGATCTGGTAGTCGCTGCCCAGCTTTTTCAGCGCATCAGCCATCTCGCGCAGCATGCGCTCGACATCAGGCGTGATTTTGTCCTTGCAGGGCAATTCCTTCAACGGCCGTTGATACTTGGCAATGTGCTCGGGGGTGAAGAAGTCGTCGGGATTAGCGACAATTACCGAGTCGGCCCAGCGGTAGTAGCCCTCATTGATGTTCTCGATACGGTCGGGGATGTCGGTCGTGGCATAGCCCTTTTCCAGAACATGTTGTGTCATTGCTCCGGGGGCAACCAAATAAGCCACGATCTCGGGACGGCGGTAAGCGTTAAAAAACAGTTGGTGGAACTTCCACCATGAAACCTCGCGGGCCGTCTGCGGGTGCTGCACAAAGAGCACATCGTTGTCCAGCGGTTGCCGTATGAGCATCTCGTCCTCCATCACGATCAAGACATTTTTGAGGGGCACATCGTTTCGGGCAAGGTAATAGATCTTGTTAAGCATGCCCTGCAGGGTCTCGCGTGAGGCGTTGAAATGGAAAGGCCGCGCCCCCTCAGGCAGATGGCGCTGCCAGTCCTGAATGCGGTAGTAACCCGACAATGAGGAGCCGAAGATGAACGAGTTGTAGTGCTCCTGCGGGTTGAAATGCTTGAACGATTCGACGGTGACAAAGCCCCAATTGGTGGTCAGCGTGATGCTGTCGCCTGTGGCATATTGCTGGCCGTTATAAGGCTTGACCACATGGAACGGGTCGCGCACGATATAAAATGCCACCAGCAGCAGCACCGGCAGCAGCGCTACCAGGCAGCGAAGGACAAATCGTTTTATACCGCGGTCTTGCATATCCGTCAGGTGATTGTCGTTAGAAGCGGTTGATGATGCCGGCGATAGCGATGGCGTCGCCGGGGGTAATCGGATGGGCGATAGGCAGGGAAACGACTTCGTCGGCGAGGCGCTCGGTCATGGGCAGGGCGACATGCTCCAGACCCTGGTAGCATGGCTGCCTGTGAGCAGGGGTGGCATAGTGGATGTCGGTGCCCACGCCGTTGGCTTCGAGATAGGCTCGGAAGGCATCACGGTCCTCGACGCGCACCACGAACTGGTGCCAAGTCTGTTTCATGCCGTCAAAGATGACGGGGGCCTTGACGCGCGGGTTGTCGATGTGGTCGGCATAGGCTCTTGCCACGGCAGCGCGGGTGGCGTTCTCTTGGTCCAAGTGGCGTAATTTGACTCGCAGCATGGCAGCCTGAATCTCGTCGAGACGGCAGTTGTAGCCTTGATAGATGTTATGGTAGCGCCGGTCGGAGCCGTAGTTGGCGAGTGCGCGCACGGTGGCAGCAAGAGTGTCGTCGTTGGTGACAACCGCACCGCCGTCGCCCAAGGCTCCCAGGTTCTTGGTGGGATAGAAGCTGATGCCGGCAGCGTCTCCCAATCCTCCTGTGACGCATGTGCCGTTCATACCGGCAACATCACTCAGGGCACCGATGGCTTGAGCATTGTCCTCGATGATACGGAGGTCATGCTCGCGGGCCACGCGCATCAGTGTCTCGTCCCAGCAGGGTGTGCCATACAGATGCACGGGCATGATAGCGCGGGTGCGGGGCGTGATGAGGGACTCGAGCAGGTTGGAGTCCAGGTTCATGGTGTCCTCGCGCGGGTCACACAGCACGGGTACAAGGCCGTTGTCGCTGATGGCAAGAACGCTGGCGACATAGGTGTTAGCGGGCACGATGACCTCGTCACCGTCATTCAGGATGCCCAGCTCCTTATAGGCGCGCAAAATGAGGCGCAGGGCGTCAAGGCCGTTGCTCACGCTCACGCAGTGGCGGGCCTCACAGGTCGCGGCAATCTCTTGCTCCAGCAGCTCGGTCTGTGTGCTGTGCAGGTAGCGTCCGCGCTCGATGACCTCACATGCTGCAGCCTTGAGTTCGTCCATGTAGGGTGCGTTGGCCAGCGCCAGGTCCAGGAAGGGGTATCGTTTGGTGGTGTCCATCCGGTTTATTGTTGGCCAGCGTGTTTCAAGCGCTGGAATTGTTCATAATTTCTCACATAGTCTTCTTCGTCATAGTGGTGCGATGCAAGCGCAAGACACACCGACCCCGAAGAAAAATTCTGTAGGGTGCGCCAGATGCCTGGCACGACAAGCAGTCCTTGATAGGGACGGTTGAGCGTGTAAGTGTGCTGCTCCTTGCCATCGTCGATGGTGACATCAAAACTGCCGCTGATGGCAATGATGAACTCGTGGCAAGTGTAATGGCTGTGGCCGCCACGCTCAGCACCGCCAGGCACATCATAGATATAAAAGGTGCGCTGGATGTCAAAGGGCAGGTCTGCGCCGTTGTTCACCGCTGTGAGGTTGCCGTTGGCATGATGGTGGCGGTCGAGGGTGATGATCCTGCAGTCGTTGATATGTGATTGGTTGTGAATCCTTATCCGGTCAATACTATTCAGCTTTTCCATCTTTCAAGGCTTTAAAGTCTTCAAAATCTTCTATATAGTCTTCAGGGTCGTAGCAAGTGCTGGAAAGGACCATCGCCACCGAGTTGGTGGAGAAATTGTCGATATGGCGCCAGGTCATGTTGGGGATGTACAGGCCGACCTGAGGTCGCGCGAGGTGATAGGTGTGCTCGGCCGTTCCGTCGTTGACCACGACATCAAAGCTGCCGCTCAGGGCGACAATGAACTCGCACTGCTCCTTGAAGGCGTGCCCGTCACGCCACATGCCGCTGGGCACATCATAGATCCAGTAGTTGCGCATCACCTTGAACGGCACATGGATGCCGCTCTCGATGACGGTGAGGTTACCGCGCGGGTCTTTGACCTTGGGCAGGTCAATCAAGTGAACTCTATCTTCCTTTTTGTATGCCATTTTGAGCAAGTTTTATCAGGTATTGACCGTAATGGTTCTTCTTCATCGGCTCGGCGAGGGCCAGCAGCTGTTCGCTGGTGATCCAACCCTTGCGGAAGGAGATTTCTTCCAACGCTGCCACCTGCACACCCTGCATGTTGATGATGGTGCCGATGAAGTTGGTGGCATCGGCCAACGACTCGCTCGTGCCGGTATCCAGCCAGGCAAAGCCGCGGCCCAGCGTCTGGACATGCACGCGCCCCTGGGCCAGGAACTCCTGGTTCACGGTCGTGATTTCCAGCTCGCCACGGGCACTGGGCTTGATGTGCTTGGCAATTTTCACTACATCGTTAGGATAGAAGTAGAGCCCCGTTACTGCGTAGTTGCTCTTGGGATGTTCGGGCTTTTCCTCCAGGCTGACGGCGTTGCCCTGTTCGTCAAAGGCAACCACCCCGAAGCGGTTCGGGTCCTTGACGGCATAGGCCCACAGGGTGCACATGTCCTCTTCGCTCGTGCGCGTGACGGCATCCATCAGCATGCGGGTGAAACTCTGGCCGTAGAAGATGTTGTCTCCCAGCACCAGGCACACCGTGTCGTCGCCAATGAAGTCCTCGCCAATGAGAAACGCTTGTGCCAGGCCCTCGGGGCGGGGCTGCTCGGCAAACTCAAAGCGCACGCCCAGTTCACTGCCGTCGCCCAGCAACCTGCGGAACATGGGCAGGTCTTGGGGCGTGGAGATGATGAGGATCTCGCGGATGCCGGCGAGCATCAGCACCGAGATGGGGTAGTACACCATAGGTTTGTCATAGATGGGAATCAACTGCTTGGAGATTCCCTTCGTCACCGGGTACAGTCTTGTCCCGGAGCCGCCTGCCAGTACAATTCCTTTCATATGATGATGTTATGTTTTTATTTCAATGGTTGGCGTTATAGTTTTAACTTGCGAAATTACAAAGAATTTTGTGAAATGCCGCAATCATGCCCCGATTTTTTCAAGAAACTCGGTTGCAACAGCATCCCTGGGGTGTTAGGCAAAAGCTCATAAGTCGCCGAAAACACGGGCTGAAAAGTGTCACATCGGGGACCTTTATGCTTATAAATCGTCATTTTTGGGGCCGAAAGTGTCAAAAATTCTAAATAGGGCTGTGGAAATCAAAAATTTGATAGGTTTTTATAGTGTGGGCGTGACATATTTACAGTACTTTTGCAGGCGTAAAAGAGATTGTTTAACTGTTTATACAAACCAATTCTATAGTAAGATGAATGACAATAAGAGTTATCTTGAGCAAATGAGGCTGACCTACAGGCCCAAGTTGCCTGTTACGCTTAGGTGCCCTGTGCGTGCAATCGAGGGAGAACCCACGCAGTCGGTGGCTGATCAAGAGGCCATCAAGGCGCTGTTCCCTTCCACCTACGGTATGCCGGAATTGACCTTTGAGCGCGACGATTCTGCAATGCCCCCTGAGAAGCCCTTCAATGTGGGTGTGATTCTCAGTGGTGGCCAAGCTCCTGGCGGTCACAATGTGATTTGTGGCCTCTATGACGGAATCAAGGCATTGAACAAGTATTGCCGCCTCTATGGTTTCTTGGGTGGCCCCAACGGTCTGGTAAAGCATCGTTACATCGAGCTCACCGGCGACATGATTGAGGAGTATCGCAATACCGGTGGTTTTGACCTCATCGGCTCTGGCCGCACCAAGCTGGAGAAACCCGAGCAGTTTGAGGCTGGCCTGGAGATTCTGCGTGAACTCAAGATCACAGCTGTGGTGATCATCGGCGGTGACGACAGCAACACCAATGCCGCCGTGCTGGCCGAGTATTACAAGGCTCACGATGCAGGTGTGCAGATTATCGGCGTTCCCAAGACCATCGATGGTGACCTCAAGAACGAGCATATCGAGATTTCGTTCGGTTTTGACACCGCCACCAAGGTTTACAGCGAGCTCATCGGTAATGTGGCACGCGACTGTAACTCTGCCAAGAAATACTGGCACTTCATGAAGCTGATGGGACGCTCCGCGTCGCATATCGCCCTGGAGTGCGCACTGCAGACTCGCCCCAACTACTGCATCATCAGCGAGGAGGTCGAGGCCCGAAACATGACTCTGCACAACATTGCCGAGGAAATTGCCGACATCGTGGTTAAGCGTCACGACATGGGTATGGACTACGGTACGGTTCTCGTGCCCGAGGGTATTGTCGAGTTTGTGCCCACGATGAAGAAACTCATCGCCGAGCTCAACGAGATGCTCACCAAGTATCCCGATATCCCCCGCCTGCGCGACATGGACCAGAACAACTTCGTGCGCGAGCACCTCAGCGAGGAGAACCGCGCTATCTACGACTCGCTGCCCGATGATGTGGCACGCCAGCTCACGCTCGACCGTGACGAGCACGGCAATGTGATGGTGTCGCAGATTGAGTCTGAGCGTCTGCTCAGCCGCATGGTGGCTCATGTCCTTGACATGCGCATCGAGGCTGGCGAGATCGAGCCCATCAAGTTCAAGACACAGCACCACTTCTTCGGCTATGAGGGACGCGCATCGTACCCCTCCAACTTTGATGCCGACTATTGCTACTCGTTGGGTTACAATGCTTCTCACCTCATCTATGTGGGCGCCACCGGTTACATGTCGGCCATTACGCATCTGGGACGCAAGGCCCAGGATTGGGTGGCCTGCGGTGTGCCCATCACAATGATGATGAACATTGAGCGTCGTGCCGGTAAGGATAAACCCGTTATCCGCAAGGCGCTGGTGGACCTCGAGGGTGCTCCCTTCAAGCACTTTGTTGAGAACCGCGATCAGTGGGCTCTCGAGACCTGCTACATCTATCCCGGTCCCATCCAGTTCTTCGGTCCCGAGGAATTGGTCGACAAGACTTCCTACACGCTGTTCTTTGAGCAGTTCGGTAAGGAGTAAATATCGGCTTTAGGCTTATCGTCGGGCGAACCCCGCTGGACTGTAAGTATATAGTTTAACTTCTAAACAGCTTGCTCCCCGCCCCTGGCCAATCAGGAGGTGGGGATTTGCTTAGCGAGGGGCGACCATCGGCGATGTGCAATAAAGCCACACCTTTCTCGTTTAATGATTAGCATTGACACATTATTATAGATAACAATACAAGGATACAATATGTTTTCAGGAATCGTGGAAGAAGCGGCGCGCGTCGTCGCTTTGCGCAAGGACGGTGGAAACCTGCACATCACGCTCAAGTGCAGCTTCACCGACGAGTTGAAAATTGACCAGAGCGTCTCTCACAACGGCGTGTGCCTCACGGTTGTGGAACTGCCGGGCGACGGCACCTACACGGTGACCGCCATCCAGGAAACGCTTGACCGTAGCAATCTGGGCCTGCTCAAGGTGGGCGACGAGGTGAATGTGGAGCGCTCGATGCT
>JAFZSS010000257.1 GCA_017619255.1 Muribaculaceae bacterium | reverse complement strand
GCGACGACGACGAACCAAGCGAAAACAAAGACATATAATTCCGCCAATGGATCAACTAAAGACTAACAACTATAAATATGACTTTTGCTAACAAATGTAATGAGATATTTGACCAGACGGTCAAGCTCTATCACGTCACCGATAACGTTGACGCCGTGTTTACCAATCCTTTTGCCGAAGGCACTATTGAGAGCAGTCTTGCCCGCAAAAACTGGATTGATGCCGTGCAGTGGCACCTCGAGGACATCATCCGCGACGAGAACATCGACCCCGTTGAGGCACTGGCCCTGAAGCGTCGCATTGACCACAGCAACCAGGACCGCACCGACCTCGTGGAGGAGATTGACGCCTATTTCCGTGAGTGCTATGCCAGCGTGGCGGTGCTGCCCGATGCCACCCTCAATACCGAGAGCCCGGCATGGGCCATCGACCGCCTGTCGATTCTCTCCCTCAAGATTTGGCACATGCGCGAACAGGCCGAGCGCACCGATGCTACTCCTGCCCACATCGCCAAGTGCCAGGCCAAACTCGATGTCCTGCTTGAGCAGCGCGATGACTTGACGACTGCCATCAACCAGTTACTTGACGACATCGCTGAAGGCCGCAAATTCATGAAGGTCTATATGCAGATGAAGATGTATAACGACCCCGAGACAAATCCTGTATTGTATGGCAAAAAATGATCAGTCACGACGCAATGTGCTCGTCATGCGCTTCTCGGCCCTGGGTGATGTGGCGATGACGATACCGGTGCTTTATCCGGCATGCCGTGCCAACCCCGGCACGCACTTCGTCATGCTCACCAAGAAGTGGCCCGCGTCGATGTTCCATGACCGTCCCGATAACCTTGAGGTAGTAGGCATTGACGTCCAGAAAGAGTATAAAGGGCTTGCCGGCCTGGTGAAGCTGGCGCTGAAGCTGCGTCGAGAATATGATGTCAATGCCGTGGCAGACTTACACAATGTTTTGCGTACACGTGTCATGGACCTCGTTTTCAAGGTCTGCGGTATCCCTGTCGTTAAACTCGACAAGGAACGCACTCGTCGCAAGGCGCTCGTCAATCACAAGAGTGATGAGCCAGTCACTCCGACCCATGACCGTTACCGCAATGTGTTTAGTGAACTGGGGCTGGAGGTGCCCGATGATTTTACCCGCCTGTATGACGGCAAGCCACTTCCCGTAAGTCCCATCGTGCTTGAGAAGGAGCCGGGTCAGCGCTGGATTGCCATCTCGCCGTTTTCGGCCCACGATGGCAAGGTCTATCCTCTGGAACTCATGGACAAGGTGGTTGGCTTGTTGAGCGAGCATGAAGATTACTGGCTTTTCCTCATGGGCGGTGGCAAAGAGGAGAAGATTGCCTTGAGGGGGCTTGCCAAGAAGTATAAGCGTGTCACCTCGATGGCTGAGATCAAGCATGGTTTCATCGACGAATACGCATTGCTCGGCAAGTGCGACCTGATGCTCACCATGGATTCTGCCAACATGCACTTGGCCTCCTTGATGGGACTCAAGAGCGTGACCATCTGGGGTGCCACTTCACCTGCCTGTGGCTTCCTTGGCTATGGTCAGGACGCGTCCTCCGACATCCAGCTCGACATGGACTGCCGCCCCTGCTCCATCTACGGCGAGCGGGACTGTCGTTACGGTGACTACCGCTGCATGACAGGCATCAGTCCTGAAAGCGTCGCTGCTCATGTGGTTGACCTGCTGGAGCATAATGCGTGAAGCATCACAGCGAATAATTGAACCAAATTCTTGTAAATATGGGCAATAATTCATATCTTTGCCCAACGATTAACAAAATAGCTTGCGCCCTATGGCAGAGAATAAGATACAATTCCGCAATGTGCTTGTCATGCGCTTGTCGGTGCTGGGTAATGTGGCGATGACCATACCCGTATTATACCCCGTATGCAAAGCCAATCCTGATACGCGTTTCATCATGCTGACCAAGATGTGGCCCGCATCGATGTTCCATGACAGGCCCGCCAACCTCAAGGTGGTGGACTTTGATGTCAACGAGAACCATCATGGACTGGTGGGGTTGCTCAAACTGTCGGCACGGCTCCACAAGCTATATGATATCGACGCCGTGGCCGACTTGCATAACCTGTCGGGTACTAAGATTATCGATGCCTACATGAAGTTCAAGGGCGCCCAAGTAGCCAAGTTTGACAGGGAGAAGCCAAAACGCAAGGCGCTGGTCACGCACAAGTCTGATGAGCCTGTCACACCCATTCACGATCGCTATCGCAATGTGTTCAAGGAGTTAGGCTTTGAGGCCCCCGACAATTTCACGCACTTGTATGATGGCCGTGACTGGCCCGATAGCCCCATAGTGCCTGAAAAGGAGGAAGGGCAGCGCTGGATTGCCATCTCGCCCTTCTCGTCACACAGGAACAAGGCTTATCCGTTGGAATTGATGGAAAAGGTCATTGCCGAACTCACCAAGCACGAGAACTATTGGGTTTTCCTCATGGGGGGCGGAAAGGCCGAGAAAATAGCTCTGCGTCCCATCGCCCGCAAGTACAAGAATGTCATCTCGATGGCCGAGGTCAAGCACAAATTCATTGATGAGTATGCCTTGTTTGCCAAGTGTGACCTGATGCTCACCATGGAGTCGGCCAACATGCATCTGGCGTCGCTGGTTGACCTTCAGGCGATGACCATTTGGGGCCCCACTTCACCGGCATGCGGCTACCTGGGCTATAACCAGATTGTGGAAGATGACATCCAGCTTGACATGGATTGTCGCCCGTGTTCCATCACCGGTGACAAGACCTGCAAGTATGGCGACTACCGTTGCCTGAAGAACATATCTCCTGAATATATCGCCCAGCATGTGGTGGAGGCCGTCGAGTTCAACGCCAAGAACAAGACCAAGGGCACTAAGTTGGCGATGGCACGCAAGGCGCAACAAGAAGCACAAAAGAAGAGCGAATGAAAAGTATTCTCATTACTGGAGCGGGCGGTTTCATCGGCGGTTTTCTTGTTGAAGAGGCCCTCAAGCGAGGTTATGACACTTGGGCTGCCGTGCGTTCAACCACCAGCCGCGAGTTCCTCAAGGACGAGCGCATCCATTTCATTGAACTGGATTACAGTGACCAGGATCGTCTGGAAGAAACCCTGCGCGACCACATGGGCGAGTGGGGTAGGTGGGACTATATCGTTCACAACCTGGGCGTGACCAAGAGCACCAATTATCTGGACTTTGAAAGAGTGAATTATGGCTATCTGCGTTCCCTGGTTGATGCGCTTAAAACAACCAACATGACGCCTGATGTCTTCTTGATGATGAGCAGCCTGAGTGTCATGGGACCCGGCGACGAGGAGACCTACAAGCCCATTTCATCGACCGATGTCCCGTTGCCCAACACCTTTTACGGCGTGTCAAAGCTTAAGGGTGAGACATACTTGCAAAGTGTCGAGGGTTTCCCATATACTATCTTTCGTTGCACGGGGGTCTATGGACCGCACGAGAAGGACTATTACCTGATGATCAAGAGCATCAAGCGAGGCTTTGATTTCAGCGTGGGTTTTAAGAAACAAATGCTCACATTCATCTATGTCAAGGACCTGGTTACGGGTGTGATGGATGCGTTGGAAAAAGGCCCGCTGCGCAAGGCCTACTTTATCAGTGAGGACAAAGCATACACGCAAAAGGAGTTCCGCCAGATCGTGTGCGAGGAATTAGGGAAAAAGTTCGTGATTCCGGTGACCTGCCCGCTGTGGCTGGTCAAAATCGTGTGCCGTGTTGCTGAGTTTGTGGGCAAGGTGACGATGAAAGCGAGCACCCTCAACCGCGACAAGTTCAAGATATTAAAACAGCGCAACTGGCAATGTGACACCAGCGAGGCGCGACAAGACATCGACTTCAATCCCAAGTATTCGCTGCGTGAAGGCATCCGGGAGGCGATTGCATGGTATCGCGAAGCGGGATGGCTATGATGAAACCCGTTTTCCTGATCGGTTACATGGGCTGCGGCAAGACCACGCTGGGCGAGGTGCTTGCCCGGCAGATGAAGCTGCGTTTTATCGACCTTGATGAATTCATCGAGTCGAGGCAGGGCATGTCAATCGTCAAAATCTTCGATGAAATGGGCGAAAACCGTTTCCGCGAACTTGAGACAGATGCTCTGAGCGAGGTGGCTGCGATGACCGATGTTATCATCGGCTGCGGTGGTGGCACTCCCTGTTACGGCGACAACATGGCACTGATGAATGCGGCGGGCATCACCGTTTGGCTCACCACCAGTCCCGAACGCATCACCGCCCGCTTATTGCTGCCTGAACAGAAGTGCAAGCGTCCAAAAATCAATCACCTCTCGCCTGACGAGGTGTTGGCTCTCGTTGAAAAGGAACTAGCCGAGCGCGCCCCCTTTTATGCTCAATCCCAATTGCAGTTCGACTCCACCGACATCGAGACGGCCACGGCAACCAAACGCACCGCCCGCCGCCTAGCCGCTTTGCTTTCGGGCTTGCTTATTTAGTTTGTTCCGTCTGATCCCGGATTTGTCATTTTCAGAAAATTGATGTACTTTTGTCGTTTCAAGTAACTTAGAATTAGTGTCTATGGCAAACGACAGGCGCAAGTGGTATGTGGTGTGGCAGGGTACCGAACCTGGCATCTGTGACTCGTGGGCTGAATGCGAGTTGCGGGTGAAGGGGTATCCCGGTGCGCGCTATAAGGCCTTTGATACGCAGGAAGAGGCTGTGGAGGCCTTCCGCAACGATCCGGGGGAGATGGAGATCCTCAGGGCTATCGCCCGTGCGCCACGCGAGTTCGTCAACTATGATGCTATCCCTGACATTGTGCACGACAGCATTGCCGTTGACGGTGCTTGTGCTGGCAATCTCGGTATGATGGAATACCGAGGCGTGGATGTTCCCACCGGAGCCGAGTTGTTCCGCCAGGGACCTTTTGCCGATGCAACTAACAACATCGGCGAGTTCTTGGCTATCGTACATGCCCTGGCATTGTTTCACAATCAGGGTAACGACCACACGGCCATCTATAGTGACAGCAAGACGGCGCTGGCATGGGTCCGCAACAAGCAATGTCGCACCAAGTTGGCGCGCACAGATGCCAATGCGCACCTGTTTGAAATCATTGCCCGTGCTGAGCGATGGCTGGCCACTCACACCTGGCCCAACGCCATCCTCAAATGGAAGACCAGCGAGTGGGGCGAAATACCGGCCGACTTCGGTCGCAAATGATGTTGATATGGCAGAGAAGAAACTGATGAAATATCGTGACGAGCTGGACAAGTGCTATGGCGTGGCAGGCATGGCGTTGGGATTGTCGGTCCTGGATGCCGTCGACTTGTTCACTGCTGTGACGCTTGATGGTGAGGGGCCTGGCTGCATCAAGTTCACGCCTGAGTTTTTCTTTGCAGGTAATCCTCGTCTTTCACCGCGTGGAGCATGGCAATACATCCTGGGACATTACCGCATCACTGTGGGTCTTGCCGTTGCCAATGCGTTGTGCCGCCGCATGGTGCTTGACAACCAGCGTGCCGACCAGCAGTTGCGTGACCAACTCTTTGACGCTGCCTGTGCCGACGGCCATGACTATTGTCAGCTCGAGCGTGACGAGGTGCAGCCCATCTTTGACGAGGCGTTCGACAACATGCTGCGTTTGTTTGCCGATTCTCGTGTTCGCAAGGCGATGGACACCTTTGCCGATGCCTTGCAGCAACGACGCACCCTCTCCCACATTGATGTCACCGACATCCTGCAACAGCTGAATCTCGTGTGATATTATATAATAATGTATAGGTATCAATAATTAGAAAGCATACTCACATCTTAAAATACACGACTTATATCATGCAGACAGTACTATTCCACTCAACGATATACGGCCCGATTCACAGCCGTCGCCTGGGCATGTCGCTCGGTATCAACCTCATGCCAAATGACGGCAAGATTTGTTCTTTTGACTGCCTCTATTGCGAGGCCGGATTCAACGCTCAGGGTCCCGGCAGGGATGGAGTGCCCACTCGTGATGCCGTGAAGAAGCAGCTCAAGCGCAAGTTGGAAGAAATGAAGAAGGAGGGGCAAACGCTTGATGTCATCACTTTCTCGGGCAATGGCGAGCCCACGCTGCATCCCGAGTTCAAGAAAGTGGTCGAGGATGTATTGCGCCTGCGCACCCAGTATTTCCCCGATGCCAAGGTGTCGGTGCTCAGCAACTCCACCATGGCGGGCAAGCCGGCAGTCGTCGATGCCTTGCTCAAGGTGGACAACAATATCCTGAAGCTTGACAGTGCCTTGCCACACACCTTCAGGGTGCTCAACCGCCCGGTATCGCCCAACTGTCTGCCTGAGGGGGTCATTGCCGACCTCAAGCGCTTCAACGGCCAGTGTGTGGTGCAGACCATCATGGTGCGTGGCGAGTATGACGGGCAGCGCTTTGACAACACCACCGACGAGGAGCTTGATGCCCTGCTGAGTGCCTATCTCCAGATCAATCCTCGCGAGGTGATGCTTTACAGTATCGACCGCAAAACACCTGCTGAGAACCTGGAGAAGGTTTCCAAGGAAGAGTTGGAGCGGATTGCACAACGCTTCCGCGACTCAGGTATTAAAGTCCAGGTTAACGCTTAATCTCATCAAGATAAAATCTAACCATTTTCGGTTAGTTTTTGGGTAGAAATCATCCAATATGGGCCAAATTTCCCATCGAATAGTTAATTTAGGTTAAATATTGGATTTTTTCTTTGAATTATTTGGTCAGTTTTGGGGGTGGTTGTAATTTTGCCTCGCTTTTGCGGCTCACAATATGATAAATTGCGTGAGCGATTTTTTTGACGCCTTTTTCGGGCGGTATGTGAGGGCCTGAAAGCGTGAGATCATTGAAATGTTTGC
>JAFZSS010000256.1 GCA_017619255.1 Muribaculaceae bacterium | reverse complement strand
ATCTTCTCGTTAGAGAGGCGTTGCAGCATCTTGACGGGGTTCTCACTGGTGGCACGCCAGGTGTCGCGGTCAAGGTCATGGAACAGGGTTTTGCCCTCGGTGTTCCAAGCCCACCACAGGTTGCGTGACATCTCATTCAGTTTGTTGAGTTTACCCGGTAGATCTGACTTCACAGTGATACTCCTCCACTGCGGGTCGTTGTTGTTGATTTGAATCTTCATATCTATGAGTTTTAGTTCTTTGTTTTCAGATTTCAGTTTTTAGCCTAAAGCCTATTGTTTGCTGATGTCAAAGCCTTTTGATAAGCGATATCGTAGTGACTGATGAAGTGGTCCCAAGAAGCGGCCTTGCTTGTCGTTCGTGCAGCGCGGCTCACACGCTGGGCTGCCTTGCCATTCATCAGGTACAGGTTATACAAGCTGGTGGCCACGGCATGGACCGTGTCACCATAGTTGCCGTCGGTGCGGTGGATGACTTTCACACCACACTTTGCCACATTGTCGCCGAAGTTATCGAGCACCCACTGGCCAAAGCCGGCGAGGTCGGTGGTGATTGTCGGAACACCAAAGGCGGCACTCTCCAGCGGGGTGTAACCCCAAGGCTCGTAATACGAGGGGAACACCGCAGCATCAAGTCCGGCAAGCAGGTCATAATAAGTCATGCCCACGATGCCGTCATCACCATTGAGGTAACAGGGCACATCGATGACGGTAACCAAGTCCTGGGGCTCGTTGTGAAATCCCAACGCATTGATGCGGTTATAGACGGGGTCATCCTCAGGATTGTGCAGGTTATGGGTGATGACAGGATTGAACTGGCGATGAGGCTTTCCCGTGCGCAGGGCTTCGGCCACATCGGTGCGTGCCGACTTCATCCAGGCGGGCACCAGCACCAAGGCAACCACCTTGCGGCGATGGTCTGTCCCATGGCTGAGTGTCTGCCGCAATGCCGACAGGGCGTCAAGATACACATCAAGACCCTTGTTGCGGAATTCCAGTCGTCCAGCAGTGGCTACAAGCATGGTGTCCTCGGGATACTGCTCTCCCGTGAGCGCCCCGGCCACCTGCAACAGGCGCTGACGGGCGGCTTCACGCGAGGCAGCGAATTTCTCCCCCTTGGGGACAAAGTTCTGCTCAAAGCCGTTAGGCGTCACCAGGGGATGGCGCTCCAGCAGCTGTTCACACTCACGGGCGGTCACCTCGCTCACTGTGGTGAAGGCATCGGCGGCATGGGCGGCGGCTTTTTCCAGCGAATGCTTGGACTGCATGTTGAGCTCGCCAGCCATCTGATCGCCAAAGTAACCCGGCATGAAGTCATACAGGGGTTTGCCATTGCCGCAGATGCTGCGACCGATACTGGTGGCATGGGTGGTGAACACCGTTGCCACGCAGGGCAGATGCGTCTTCACATAAAGCAGCCCCATACCGGTGGTCCACTCATCGAAGTGAGCCACCACCCGCAGGCTATTGTCATTCTTCCACTTGACGATGCTCTCGATGACCAGGGCTGCAGCGTAGGCAAACATGCAGCTTTCGTCATAGTCGCCGTAGCCGTGCAGCGAGTCAACCCTGAAATTGTTCCACATCTCGGCATAAAGGGCGTTTTTGTAAGGATAAAGGGCATCATAGGTCACCAGCACCGCAAGAGGCTTGCCAGGGACATCCCATCGCCCTACCCTCACTCGCATGCCGGTGGGCAGCTCAGCTTGTGCCTGCCAAGCAGCCAACGGAGTCACCGCCTCGATAAAGGAGGGCGACGGCGCATCGGGTGTCCACAAATCCGGGCCGATGAAGATAAGATTGTCTTTATATCGTTTTTGGAGGGTCTTAGCCTTGGTTGACAGCACGGCATAGATGCCGCCCACCTTGTTGCAGACCTCCCAACTGGTTTCAAACAGTAAGTCCAACATTAATCTGCAGTTAAACATTGTAAATCAAGCCGCAAAGGTACAAAAAAATCCTCAAAATCAGCGACTAAACGGCCAATAATCTAACAGCAAAATAATTTCCCCTTGTCTATCAAGCAATTAAGTGAAAAGGCTTGTTTCAGGATACAGCATGATTACACCCTGTGAATCAAATAGATAGGAGTATGCAATCGTTTGATATGAGAAAAGGCGCGCTGCCCGTGGGCAACACGCCTTTTTAATAGTCATCATTCAAACTTTACTTCACTTCCTCGTAGGTGGTGTCCTCGACATTGTCGCCACCCTGGTTGGGAGCGCCTCCGGCGGCACCGCCCTGGAAGCCCGCGCCACCCATGTTGTTGGGATCGAAGCCTGCACCGGGCTGGCCTTGTGCGCCACCTGCCTGCTGATACATCTTCTCGAACAACGAGTTCAGTTCAGCGCTTGCGGTGTCGATGGCGGCGAGATCTTGGCTCTTGTGAGCCTCTTTCAGCTTGCCCAGGGCACCTTCAATCTGGCCCTTGATGTCGGCGGGCAGCTTGTCACCACTATCCTTGAGGACCTTCTCGGTTTGGAAGATCAGGGCATCGGCGCCGTTAATCTTGTCGACGCGCTCCTTCTCGGCGGCATCGGCAGCGGCGTTAGCGGTAGCCTCATCCTTCATGCGCTGGATTTCGGCGTCACTCAGGCCACTCGAAGCCTCGATGCGGATGCTCTGCTCCTTGCCGGTAGCCTTATCCTTGGCGCTCACATTCATGATACCGTTGGCATCGACCTCAAAGGTCACCTCAATCTGCGGAATGCCACGGGGTGCGGGAGCGATGCCATCAAGGTGGAAACGACCCAGAGTCTTGCAGTCCTTAGCCATGGGGCGCTCGCCCTGCAGGACATGAATCTCTACCTCGGGCTGGTTGTCGGCAGCGGTCGAGAAGACCTGACTGCGACGAGCGGGGATGGTGGTGTTGGCCTCGATAAGTTTGGTCATCACGCCACCCAGCGTCTCGATACCCACACTCAGGGGCACCACATCCAGCAACAGCACATCCTTCACATCACCGGAGAGCACACCGCCCTGGATGGCGGCACCCACAGCGACTACCTCGTCGGGGTTAACACCCTTGGACGGGGCTTTGCCGAAGAACTGCTCTACCACCTGCTGAACGGCGGGGATTCGTGTCGAACCGCCCACGAGGATGACCTCGTTGATGTCGCTGGTGCTCAGGCCGGCATCAGACAGGGCCTTGCGGCAAGGCTCGATAGTGCTCTGGATGAGGTCGTCGCACAACTGCTCAAACTTGGCGCGTGACAGTGTCTTTACCAGGTGCTTGGGCATGCCGTCAAGCTGGGTGATATAAGGCAGGTTGATTTCGGTGCTCGTGGAGCTGGACAGCTCAATCTTGGCCTTCTCGGCAGCCTCTTTGAGGCGCTGCAGTGCCATGGGATCCTTGCGCAGGTCCATGTTGTTCTCCTGCTGGAACTCGTCGGCAAGCCAAGTGATGATGCGCTGGTCGAAGTCGTCGCCACCCAGGTGGGTGTCACCATTGGTGGACTTTACTTCAAACACGCCATCGCCCAACTCCAGAATCGAGATATCAAAAGGACCGCCACCCAAGTCAAACACGGCAATACGCTTGTCGCTGTTGTCCTTGTCAAGACCGTAGGCCAGAGCGGCAGCAGTGGGCTCGTTGACGAT
>JAFZSS010000255.1 GCA_017619255.1 Muribaculaceae bacterium | reverse complement strand
TCGCCTGAGAGCAAGTAGTTGATCAGCATGGTAGCATCAGTGATGTCAACCACATGGTCACCATTCACATCGCCACGCAAGCCGGGTTCTACGCCTGCAAGTGTCACGACAATCGTGTAGCAACGCACCTGCGCATTTACCTTAAAGGAGACCTCCTGGGCATTACCTTCCCAGGTACCCTCATGGCCACTGGTGGTATAAGAGCCGCTCTGACCCTCGGCCAACGACAGGTTGCTGGGAGTCTGGCTGGCTGTGCCGCTGCTCAGTTCTATCTTCACGATGGGTGCGCCTGCCGAAGTGAAGACGAAAGCAGAGCTGTCGTTCGGACCGTAGATGCGGTAGTGATCCGAATAGACGGTGCCATCACCCACATACATAGTCACACCATCCTTAACCACAGTGTATGAGTGACGGATTGTGCTGCCATCACCCTGGTCGGTGGAGGCATCAAAGATGACCTCAGTCGTGTTGGTCAGCTTGGTATAGGTAGCGCTCACCACCTCGCTCTCCACATCGCCCACCTTGGCCTTGGCCCAGATGGTGATGTCGTCGGTAACGGGGATAGGATCAACATACTGGCTCCACAACTCCTGGTCGAGGCTGTAGTAAATCGTCGCACCCTGTGTAGTGCAGGCCAGCGTCACATCGAGGTGATCAGTGAAATTGCATGAAGCGGGAGTGAAGACGGGAGCCTCTACGGTCTGCTCCACCTTGTTGAAAGTCACGGTGACATAGTCGCTAATCTCAGTACCCTTGGTCGAATAAGCCGTGAGTGTGGTGGTTTCCGTGACATAGATGGGGCCATTGTAGTAGTTGTGCGTGCCCTGGTCCTCCTCGGTGCCATAGAACCAGAAAATCTGGGCATTCTGGGTAGCGCAGGTCAGCGTCACCTCCAGGCTGCCGGTGAAATCACCGCCGTCGGGGTGGAACACGGGAGCGACCAGCTCGGTAACGACATCCTCGGCAATGGTAACTACAATCTTGGTACAGCGCACCTGGGAAGCGGTGTTCAGTGTCACCGAAGCCGCCTCACCTTGCCATATGCCCACATTGCTACCCGACTGGCAGGTGTAACCAGTGCCATAGAACTGGTCAGGGCCATAACTCTGGCTATAGGAGCCTTGACAGGTGAACTGAATCTTCTTGATGTTGCCCACAGTCGAAGCAATCGTAGCGGTACTGCCAGCAGCAAAACGGTAGGGATTGGCTGCCAAGGCGCTCGAGGTACCCGAGATTTTCACGCCGTCAAGCGACATCTCGTCATAGGCGTTGGCCGAGGTATTGTTGCCAACGGTGGTGCCCGGGATAAAGGTCACCGTCTTGTCAGCCCACGCCGTCAGGGACAGCAGAGCCACAAACAGGAGAGATAATACTTTCTTCATAACAGTGAATGGATTAAACATTAATTATGTGAATAACAATTGGGTTTATCAAGCGAAACTGGTTTGTTCATCAAGCATATGCTAACACACCCACAAAGATAGTGCAAGCCGAGCGGAGAACAAAAC
>JAFZSS010000254.1 GCA_017619255.1 Muribaculaceae bacterium | reverse complement strand
TGGACCTGCACGCCCTGGAGCTGGGTTTCGAGCAGGTCAAGGATGTGTTCCCGCATTATCATGTGGCTATGGTGCACGGACGCATGAAACCTGCCGAGAAGGATCATCAGATGATGCTCTTCGCCAGTGGTCAGGCTCATATCCTTGTGGCCACCACGGTCATCGAGGTGGGGGTGAATGTCCCCAACGCCTCGGTCATGGTCATCGAGGATGCCGAGCGCTTCGGCCTCTCCCAGCTGCACCAGTTGCGCGGCAGGGTGGGGCGCGGCGCCGACCAGAGTTATTGCATCCTCATGGCGCGCAGCGACCTGGGACGCGACACGCGCCATCGCCTGCAGGTGATGACGCAGACAAACGACGGCTTTGTCGTTGCCGAGGAGGACATGAAGCTGCGAGGACCAGGCGACATGGAAGGCACCCAGCAGAGCGGCATCGCTTTCAACCTGCACATTGCCAACCTCGCCCAAGACGGTCAGATTATCCAGATGGCTCGCAACGCAGCCGAGGATTATCTGCGTGACGACCCCAAGATGGAGACGGAATGGGGACGCAAGATGAACGCCCACCTGCGCGACCTCTTTGACAAGCAAGCCAACTGGGGCCTCATCTCCTGATACGGCAAAAAGGGTCAGTTTTCTCTATCACACGGCCCAATTTCCAAAAAGAAACTGTTTGCATTTGTGAATTTTTTATTTCACTGATAGATAGATAATTAGCTTGCTCTGTTTAGGAACGGAAACCAAACTTTACACTTTTTAGCACAATTAATGCCCCCTCTTCCAAAATAAATGAGTACTTTTGGGCGTTCTTAAAAACAAATGACTTAGAAAATAATCTGAAAATGACTATAAAAAAATTATATGTCGCCTTGATGGCGATGACCCTTTTTGTGCTTGGCATGTCGGCCCAAAGTCTGCAGTCTCCGCAGAGTTACAGCAAGATGCACAGTGACTTGTTGGCGAAGCAGAACCGCGTTAAAGACCAAATCCGCGTTCAGGAGGCCCAGAAGTATGCCGCCGATCTTTATGAGGAATGTGAACCTGAGCCCGATATTTACACCGAGGGTTGGGAGAGCAATCTTGTTAACTGCTACAAGGATGCCAATGTCCCCAACACCAAGGTGCTTGATGTGCGTCACTATGTAATGCCCATCAAGGGTAACTATGTGACCAGCCACTACGGCTATCGTCCCCAGTTCGGCCGCACGCACAAGGGTGTGGACTTGCGTTCGGCCATTGGTGACACCGTTTATTCCGCTTTCTCGGGCCGCGTCCGCTTGACCCGCTTTGAGCGTGGTGGTTACGGCTTCTATGTCATCGTGCGTCATGAGAACGGCCTGGAGACCGTCTATGGTCACCTCTCACGCTTCCTCGTGAAGCCCGACCAGTATGTCAAGGCTGGCCAGCCCATCGCACTGAGTGGCAACACCGGTCGCAGCACGGGTCCGCACCTGCACTTCGAGACCCGCTTCATGGGCTATGCAATCAACCCCGAGGCCATCTTTGACTTCGCTAACCGATGCACCCACACCGACAGCTACACCTTCTCTAAGAGCACCTACACCAAGGCTCGTGACTATGCGCCCAGCAAGCGCTACAGCCAGGCTAAAAAGTCTGCTGCCGAGGAAAAAGAGACTGCTAACAACAAGAAGAACAGCGCCAAGAAGGAGCAGCCCGTTGCCAGCACCAAGAAATCAACCAAGGAGAGCCGTGACAACAGCCGCTCGACCTATCAGGTGAAGCAGGGTGATAACCTCACCAAGATTGCCCAGAGCAACGGCTTGACCGTCGCCCAGCTGAAGAAGATGAACGGCCTGACCAACGATAATGTTGAGGCCGGCAAAGTTCTCCGCGTGAAGTAAACGAGATCACAACAATACATAAGAAGAGCGACCATTTTTATGGCCGCTCTTCTTTATAACTCCTAACTCCTAATACCCATACAGGTATCGGTAAACCGCCGTGAACTGCCGCCTGAAGCGGTCCTGGAACTTGTCTAACTTGCGGTCAAAAGTGAACTTATCGGTCTGGGCCGACAGTTTGGTCACGCGATTGCGCGTGATGCGCTGGATATCATAGGTCGTCAACTGATAGCAGCAGGTGACATAGTAGTCGTTGTAGGTGAGATAGTGGCGTTTGAGAATGTCGGCGCGGGTCACATCACGCTCGGTGGTGAGGATGACTTTGTCGCCGCCACGCAGCATCAGCGTCAGGCTGTCGCCCTGTGAAATCTGGAGCAGGCCCTCGTCATAGGTCACCTCAAGCGAAAACGACACAAACCCATAGTCATCGGCTGTCGCCGCTACGGCAAACTGGGCCGCATGGAAATAGTCGTCATAGAACACTTCTTGCTGAGAACACACATAACGCTTGCCGTCATCCCTGATGTGGTCGACGCTCACCTGGGCAGCAGCTGGCATGACAACCGCGAGCAGCGCCACTGCGATACCTATGATCCCTTTGCAAATCACGCCGCAAAAGTACCACAAAACCCCGAAATCCACAAATCAGTTCACATAAAGAAAGGCGAGAACACATATGCTCCCGCCTCATCTCTTGATAAGCGTTATCAGCGTTGCTGATTGAAGGGAGAGAAGATGCCATACAGGTTGGCGTCAATCTTGTCGCACACCTGCTGGAAAGCCTCCTCGCTGTCGCCGAATTTCACCTCGTCGCCGTTGATGATCACCAGGTTGCCCTTATAGTCGGCAATCCAGTCCTCATAGCGCTTGTTCAGACCCTCCAGGTAGTCGAGACGCATCGTCTGTTCGTAGTCGCGGCCGCGCTTCTGAATCTGCTGCACCAGGTTGGGGATGGTCGAGCGGATGTAGATCATCAGGTCGGGCATCTTGACCAGCGACATCATCAATTCAAACAGGTCCTTGTAGTTGTTGAAGTCGCGGTCGCTCATGTGCCCTTGGCCATGCAGGTTGGGGGCGAAGATGCACGCGTCCTCATAGATGGTGCGGTCCTGGATGATGTCGATGTCGCTTTGCGAGATCTCGACCACTTCCTTGAAACGCTTGTTCAGGAAGTAAATCTGCAGGTTGAATGACCAGCGCGACATGTCGGCATAGAAATCCTCAAGATAAGGGTTGTTGTCCACGGGCTCAAATCTGGGGCTCCACCCGTAGTGCTTGGCGAGCAGCTTGGTCAAGGTCGTCTTGCCGCTGCCGATGTTTCCTGCTACTGCTATATGCATATCTTTAGTTTTTAGTTTTATTGGTCTTATTGGTCAAATTGGTCCAATTAGTTTGGAAAAGTTTAATCAAGTGGTCCGAAGATACCGAACATTGTGGCGTCGATTTTATCGACAATGGCGGCTAAATCCTCGGGATTGTTCTTGTAGTCCATGTCGTCCACATCGATGACGAGTTTGCGACCCTTGTAGGTGTGCATCACAAACTCCTCATAGCGTTCGTTCAGGTTTGACAGGTACTGCAACGGCATCGTCTGCTCGTAGTCGCGGCCGCGTTTGCGGATGTTGTCAACCAGGTGAGGCACGCTCGAGCGCAGGTAAATCATCAGGTCGGGTAGGCGCACGATGGTCATCATCTGCTCAAACAGTTCCATGTAGGTCTCAAAGTCACGGTCATCCATATTGCCCATGTCGTGGTTGTTGGCGGCGAAGATGTACACGCCTTCAAAGATACTGCGGTCCTGGATGATGGCTTTGTCGCTGGCATTAATGTTCAGGATGTCCTTGAAACGCTGCTTGAGGAAGAACACTTCAAGAGCAAACGACCAGCGCTTGATGTCCTTGTAATAGTCGCTCAGGTAAGGGTTGTCCACCACGGGTTCCATAAACGGCTCCCAGCCGTAATGCTTGGCGAGCATCTCGGCCAGAGTGGATTTACCGCTACCGATATTTCCTGCTATAACGATGTGCACGGTTCAGTTAACTGATAGGTTGTTTTACAAACCACAAAGATAGGCATTTTCCAAGCGGCAACAATCAACATATAATAGAAAGTTATTAACAACCGAACAAGGTTTTTGGACCGCTTTTTGACTAAATGGTGGAAATCTGTTTTTTTTCTTCATTATTGGCTCTTGTATGGGAAAAAATGTCTATTTTTGCACCATTATTCACAACAGTGGCATGAAACAGAACTGGAGACCTGGAACCATGATATACCCGCTGCCCGCACTGCTGGTCAGTTGTGGGGCGTCGCCCGAGGAATATAACGTCTTCACGGCGGCATGGACGGGGACCATCTGCAGCGATCCAGCACTGTGTTATGTGTCAATCCGGCCCGAGCGTCACAGCCACGGCATCGTGGAGCGCAACATGGCCTTCACACTCAACCTCACCAACCGGGCGATGGCACGAGCCACCGACTGGTGCGGTGTGCGTTCTGGCCGTGACTACGACAAGTGGCGCAAGATGCACCTCACGCCCGTCAAGGGAGAGACCGTTGCCGCCCCCTATATCGAGGAGGCACCCGTGAGCATCGAGTGCCGTGTGCGTGACATCGTGCGCTTGGGCACCCACGACATGTTCATC
>JAFZSS010000253.1 GCA_017619255.1 Muribaculaceae bacterium | reverse complement strand
CATTCGCTTACTTGTTTATCTACAAATAATGCGAATGTCACCAATTTAGTGCGACCGATTCATCTATGAAATTAGGCGATTGGTCGCATTATTATGCCCAATGGGGAGATTAGCTGGTTTATCGCGCATAAATGGCTTAAACTTGGTATTAGGTTTGCCGTCTAAAAGACAAAGAAAATAAACTTTGTTGAACTTTTTAAACATCAACTATTATGAAAACTTCTGTTACAAACATCATGATGAGCTTCGCTCTCATGGGATGCCTGATCTTCGGAGCATCCGACGCCTCGGCCCAGGGCCGCAGTCGTTCACAAGGAGGCAGCACCACCAGCAGAAGCCAGACGGCCGCTGTCTCACGCACCAACAACGCATCGGCACCGACGGTAAGCCGCAGCAGCTCAAGCGTAAGCAGCCGCAGCACGCAGGCCACACCGCAGGTAAACCGTAGCAGTTCAAGCAGCTCAAGCTCGAGCCGCAGCACCCAGGCCACTCCGCAGGTGAGCCGCAGCAGCTCAAGCAACACGACCACGAGCCGCAGCACCAGCACGGCAACTCCTCAGGTGAATCGTAGCAGCTCAAGCACCAGCCACAGCAGCACGACCACTCCGCAGGTGAGCCGTAGCACCAGCAGTCGCACCAGCAGTTCGACGGTATCGCCTCAGGTGAACCGTTCGACCAGCGACCGCACCAGCAGTCACAGCACGGTGACTCGCACTACTACCAGCACTCCGAGCACCAGCGGAGGCTCACAGGTGACCACTGGCACCACTTCCAGCCGTCCTGGTACCGCCACGACCCGTGGCAACAACGGCGGCAGTTCGGTGACCAACGGTGGCAAGCCTAACACCGGCAGCGGTACCGGCAGCAGCACGGTGACCCGTCGCAGCGACACTGGTTCGCATGTGGGCACCAGCAGCACCACTAATGTTGACCGCTCCAGCAGCAGGCCCGCTCCCGACATCAGTGGGCACAATCGCGATAGCAAGCCCAACGGTAACGGCGGCAAGCCCGATGGTAACGGCAAGCCTAATGGTAAGCCTGACAACGGCGGCAAGCCCAATGGTAAGCCCGACAACGGCGGCAAGCCCAACGGCAAGCCTGACAACGGTGGCAAGCCCGGCAACGGAAACGGCCACAACCACGACGGTCACGGCGGCGGTCACGGCTATGGCGGCAAGCACAATCACTTCGACTACACTGGCCACCACTATGCCAACGATTTCCACAGGTACTACACCAACCACTTATGGAGTTGGAGTCGTCCCCTGCCTCCTCCCCACCGTCCCTACCGTCTTGCTCCTCTCGCCTGGTATCGTCCTGTAATCCCTTATGGCTGGACTCCCTACTATGGCGCCCCCATCATCGACAGGATTCTGGGTCTGAACTTCGGAACGCTCTTTGATGTATCACTCGACTATCTGTACTACAATGGCTATGAGATCGACGGCTATGCCGACCACATCATCTACCTGAGAGATGTGCGCCTGCTGAACCAACTCTGGGAAGATGTCATGCTCTGCTACGATAGTTACGACCGACTGGTTAACGCACAGTTTGTGTTCCAGACGAGCTACTACGATCGCGCCCGCTATAACAGAATTTACAACAGCCTGTGCCGAGTTTACGGTTACCCCTTCACCAACGATGACGGAACCTTGAGCTGGTACGGCGGAAACAGCACCGGTTGGGTAACGCTCGCAATGCACGACAATCTGGGACACTGCTACACGACACTGTCGATCGGCTACTAAAAAGATTCTATCATACGCACGATAACCTTTAATTCAAGTGACGGATGCCAACAGGTGTCCGTCACTTTTCTATTTCACTATGGCACAATTTTATAGCCAACAATTCTACTATTAAAATTCATAAGGATGTCTTTTAACAATTTTTCATCTGAATTTTAGAAATATTAGAGCAATTTATTTGTTCGATTAGTTCATCTTTCACTATCTTTGCAACAAGTTTTTTCATAGGATTAGATTTTTAAGGTTTAAAGTGTATGGTTGTTGGGAAACAACCATACATTTTTTGTTATCTTTGTAGGCGAAATCATGACACGACTGGAACTGAACATATTGGGATGCGGGAGCGCGACAATGACGCCGCGCCATCAGCCGTCGTGCCAAGTGCTGAACATTCGCGACAACCTGATGATGATTGACTGCGGCGAGGGTGCCCAACTGTCAGTGAGACGCATGGGCCTGAAGCTGATGCGCCTGAATCACATCTTCATCAGCCACCTGCACGGCGACCACTGCTTTGGTCTGCCAGGGCTTGTGTCGACGATGGCGCTGCTGAATCGCACCAACTCGTTGACGATCCACACTTTCAAAGACGGCATGGAACTGTTCTCGCAGATGCTGGACTACTTTTGCCGCGAGCGCCCGTTTGAGGTGCATTACAATGTCATCGACACCCACAAGCGCGTCATCTGGGAGGACGACGCCATCACTGTCACGACCTTCCCGCTGGTGCATCGCATTCCCGCCGTTGGTTTCCTGTTCTGCGAGAAGCCCAAGCAGCGCCACATCATCGGTGAAGAGGTCCAGCGCTTGGGGGTGCCACACTATGCCATGAACGCATTGCGGCAGGGAGAGGACTGGGTGACACCCGAGGGCATTGTCATCCCCAACGACCAACTGACGACGCCCGCCGACCCGGCCATCAGCTATGCTTACTGCAGCGACACTAAGTTTTCCAAACGCGTCATCAAGAGCGTGGAAGGCGTGGACTGGCTTTATCATGAGGCCACCTACGACGACAGCCTGCGCGTCAAGGCACACAAGCGCCACCACAGCACCGCCCTTGAGGCCGCTACCGTGGCACGTGAAGCCGGCGTGAAACAACTGAT
>JAFZSS010000252.1 GCA_017619255.1 Muribaculaceae bacterium | reverse complement strand
ATTGGGCATAATAATGCGACCAATCGCCTAATTTCATAGATGAATCGGTCACACTAAATTGGTGACATTCGCATTATTTGTACTATAAAATGAGCGGACGCCCTCAAAAAACTCAGATTATTCGGAGTTTTTAGTTGTTTTTATCGCAGCAGCAGTTGGGCGTCGCCGTAGCTCAGGAAGCGGAAACCGTGCTCCATGGCGTAGTCATACATGCCGCGCCACTGGTCATTGCCCACAAAGGCGGCCACCAGCAACAGCAGCGTGGACTGCGGCTGGTGGAAGTTGGTGATCATGCCGTCCACGATGCGGTACTTGAAGCCCGGTGCAATCATCAGCTGGGTGCTGCCCATGTAAGTGTCGGCATGGTGTCGGTCCAGGTAATCGACGATGTTCTGCAGCGCCTTTGCCGTGGTGATTTCACATGGTGTGGTATAGGGCATCCATTGGGTGACCGTGAGCGCCTCCTCGTCGGCATCGGGATGCTCCTCCAGGATTTGTCCGATATAATACAGGCTCTCAAGGGTGCGAACGCTTGTCGTGCCGACGGCGATAATAGGCCCAGGGGCGTTGATGATGTCCTGGATGACATTGCGGGGCACACTGATGAACTCGTAGTGCATCGGGTGGTCACCGATGTGCTCGCTCTTGACGGGTTGGAAAGTGCCGGCGCCCACATGCAGCGTGAGCTCGCGCCGCGTGATGCCACGGCGGTCACACTCGGCAAGCACCTCGTCGGTGAAGTGAAGGCCTGCCGTCGGGGCGGCGACGCTGCCGTCGATGTGGCTGTACACCGTCTGGTAGTCGGTCGAGTCGCTGGCCTCGGTGCCACGGTTCAGGTAGGGCGGGATGGGAATCTCGCCGATGGCATTGAGCACATCGGCAAAGGTAATCTGCCCCTCGGCGCCGTCCCAGTCAAAGGCGATTTCCCATGCGTTGCCGCGTTGCTCGCCACGGGTGGCGGCAAGGGTCACTTCACGGTCCTCAACGGTGACGGTTTGCGTGAGTGCGCCCTGTTTCCAGCGCTTGCTGTTGCCCACCAGACATTGCCACACGCAATGGCCAGTGGTTTGGAAAATCTGCTCGTAATCCCGTGGCAGCACCGGCTCCAGGCAGAAAATCTCAATCGTCGAGCCGGTCTCCTTGCGGAACCTGAGGCGCGCATTGATCACGCGCGTGTTGTTATAAATGAGCGTGGAGCGCTCGGGCAGCAGCGACGGCACTTCCCAGAAGCGGCGCTCCTCGATGTTTCCACCTTTATAATATAAGAGTTTGCATTGCTCCCTCTGTGTCAGGGGGTGCTTGGCGATGCGTTCGTCGGGCAGGGGATAGTCATAGTCGGCGATGCGCAGGGCGCGTATGTCGTCAATCAGAGCCATTGTCTTTAGGAATAGATGATGAGGATAATCGTTAACAACAATGTGAAGATGAGCATGTTGCGGGCTGTCTCGCCCAACAGGGGATTCAGCGCGGCACCGTCTCGGCGGGTGAGCTTGTACCAAGTGAAGGTGTGCATCACCAGGTAGAGGACGGGGACGGCGAGGGTCCACACGGGCAGTGAGCGCCCGATGCCCCAGCGCACGGCAATCATGACCCACAAGGCGCTGAGCATGCCCATGCCGGCGTAGCCGTTGATGAGGTAGGCGAGGGAGGCGGGCTGGCGGCCGAAGATGACCACCGAGGTGCGCTTGCCGGCTTCGCGGTCGTCCTCCACATCGCGGTAGTTGTTCACCAGCAACACATTGACGCCCAACAGCCCGATGGTGATGGACATCATGATCACCAGCGGGTTAAACTGCAAGGCCTGCACATAGTAGGTGAGATTGACGGGTACCAGGCCGAAGAAGATGAAGACCATCAGTTCGCCCAAGCCGTGGTAGGACAGGGGGTAAGGGCCCGTGCTGTAGGCGAGAGCCGCCAGGGCGATGACAAGGCCCACGGGCAGCAGCCACCAGCCGCCATAGGGGATGAGACAGCAGCCCACCACACCGGCTAGCGCCAGCAACCCGAAGGTCACATTCCTCAATGTCTTGGGGCTGATGTCGCCCTCGGTGACGCCGCGGCGCGGACCCACGCGGCCCGGCTTGTCGGCGCCGTGCAGGTAGTCAAAATACTCGTTGGCGGTGTTGGAAACGATTTGCGCCAACAGCGCGAACACCAGGCACAACACCGCGGGTTTCCAATGGAAGTGCCCCAACCACTTGGCCAGGCCGATGGCGATGATTACACCGCTCAACGATACGGGCAGCGTGCGCAGCCTGAAACACTCCAGCCATATCTTCAATTGTCGATTCATGCTCCTTGTTCTGTGAATGAGGATACAAAATTACAAAAAGATTGCCTTGGTTTGCCGATTTATTCCTATTTTTGTGACCAAATAAGTTTTCTCATTAATACTATCGACATTATGGAACAGAATCAACCGCAACCCCCTGTATTCAATCCGCAGCAAGGGCAACAACCCGCTCCGCAGTATCAACCCCGTGTGTCGGCGAGTCCGATGTTGGATCCCGTGACGGCCGTCAAGAACTGTCTCAATAAATTCTTTAATTTCAAGGGCCGTGCGCGCCGCAGCGAGTACTGGTGGTTTGTGCTTTTCACGATTATCGTTTCTTCGGTGTTCAGCTCCTTGAGTCTCTTCCTGCCGATGCTCAGCGTCGTTGGCATGGTAATAGGTCTCATCCTGCTCATCCCGATGTTGGCGGCATTGACGCGTCGCCTGCATGACCGTGGCCATAGTGGCTGGTGGGTCTTCCTGTATGGACTGTCATTGGTCTTGGCCTATGGCGCGGTGATGTACATTCTCTATCCTTACCTTGGTCAGCTCCAGGGCGAGGGCAGTTACGGGGAGTTGGCTAAAATCATGGCCGATGCGGTACAGGACAATCAGGGTGCTGCTACCGTGTACTTGTTTTCTTGCTTGGCTGCATTGCTGTTCTTTATTATCACCCTGGTTTTCTCGGTGATGGACAGCAAGTGGGGCGAGAACAAGTACGGTCCTTCCCCCAAGTATCAGTAATTCCTGAAAAATAACCTTTAAACCTTATTGTTATGGATCAGAATATGAATCAACAGCCTCCTGAGTTTAATGGGCCGCAGCAGTACCAGCAGCCATACCAGTATCAGCCGCAATATCAGCAGCCCTATCAGCCTCAGGTCAGGCCACAGATGTCATTTGGCGAGGCTATAAAGACCTGTTTCAAGAAATATTTTGATTTCAAGGGTCGTGCCCGTCGCAGCGAGTACTGGTGGTTTGTCCTCTTCGTTTTCCTCGTTGCTGTGGTGTGGACATTTGTCGGCTCCATCGTGTCGGCATTCATCATCGCATTCTTGTCGCAGGGCAATACAGCTGCTATGGCGGGTACCGCTGCCGTCATCATATGCCTTGTCTTGTTGCTGCCGTTATTGTTCGTCGTGATACCGCAGTATGCCGTTTTGACGCGTCGCTTGCACGATACCGGCAAGAGCGGCTGGTGGGTTGTCCTGTCGCTGGTCTTGGGCCTCATTTATTTGGCTCTGTATGCCTTTATTATGGTCCCGTTATTTGATTTAATGGGGAGTGGCTATATTACCCAAACCGAGGTGATGCAGGTTCTTATAGAAAATAACCCCGGTATTGTGGCTACATTGGGAATTGTTTCAATAGCGTCATTTGCCTTGGGCATCGTTTTGCTGGTTTTCACCCTGCTCGACAGCAGCCGTGAAGAGAACAAATACGGTCCTTCGCCCAAGTATCAGTAATCAAGTAAAGATATAAGAAGAAGGCTCACTGTCAATCGGCTGATTGTCGGTGAGCCATCTTTGTTCTATCCCTCGGCCGGTTATAGCGACAGGCGCTTGAGCGTCTCGAGCAGGTCGCGGTCGATGGGCTTGTTCTGGCGGATAGCCTTGCTGAACGGCACATACACGATTCTCTCGTCATCATCGCCGATCATGATGTTGCGTTGGCCCTCGAGCAACGCGTCGATGGCTGCCGCGCCCATGCGGGAGGCCAGGATACGGTCCATGGCGGTGGGAGAGCCGCCGCGTTGCAGGTGTCCCAGGATGGTCACCCTCACGTCATACTGCGGATACTCCTTGCGCACACGCTCGGCCAGGCCCATAGCGCCTCCGGTGACGGGACTCTCGGCAACCAGGACAATGGCAGAGCCCTTGCTCTCACGGAAGCCGTTCTGGATCAGTTCGGCCAGTTGGTCCTGCTCGATGGAAATCTCGGGGATGATGGCTG
The DNA here is from genome assembly GCA_017619255.1 of Muribaculaceae bacterium. Taxonomy (GTDB): domain Bacteria; phylum Bacteroidota; class Bacteroidia; order Bacteroidales; family Muribaculaceae; genus Sodaliphilus. The sequence continues at coordinate 1,580 of JAFZSS010000252.1, read as the reverse complement.
CCTCGGCGCCACAGGCGAGGGCGCCGTTCAGCGCCAGGAAACCCGCCTCACGGCCCATCACCTCGATGAAGAACAGACGCTCATGGCTGGCGGCGGTGTCGCGGATGCGGTCCACACACCACATGATAGTGTTCAGCGCCGTGTCGTAACCGATGGTGTGGTCGGTGCCGTAGAGGTCGTTGTCGATGGTGCCCGGCAGCCCCACGATGGGTATGTCATACTCACTCGCAAACTGTTTGGCGCCGCTCAGCGTGCCGTCACCGCCGATGACCACCAGCGCGTCGATGCCGTTCTTCTTCAGGTTCTTGTAGGCTTGCTGTCGCCCTTCGGCGGTCTTGAACTCGCTGCAGCGCGCCGTCTTGAGGATGGTGCCGCCATGATGGATGATGTTGGATACATGGTAGGTCTTGAAATCCACGATCTCGTTGTTCACCAAACCCTTGTAGCCGCGGTAGATGCCTTTCACCTTAAAACCATTGAAAATCGCCGAGCGGGTGACCGCACGAATTGCGGCATTCATGCCTGGGGCATCGCCGCCCGAGGTCAACACGCCGATAGTTTTGATTGCCTTGGTCGTTGCCATAATAGAAATCTCCTCTTGTTTTATTGTTGCAAAGATAGTGCAAAATTCCGATTAAGCGAACTCAAAATCAATATTAAACTAATATGGGTTTTGATGAGCGTGAGGAATTTATCAAACCCGAGAGGAATGCCAAACAAAAACCGTGGTTTTTTGTTTGAACATTCCCGAGGCGCCGCCTGTCTTGCCCAAGTCACGCAGTGACGCCGGGACCGATAACGCGTTTTTGTGTGACGGCAAACAAAAAACGGCGGCTGCTCGCGCAGATGCCGTTAATTCTCATGTTTTTATTGCTTGCGTTTCTTATTGGATTAGATCAAAATTTAAGGTTGGGCTTTAATCATCTAATTATTTAATCAACATTAACTACCATCAAAAGATTATTGTCTTTATGTGTCCCGAATTGAATGTATGTCGCTTCGGTAGCGAAAATCTATATTGAAAACTTGTTGAAAGTCGTTTGCGATGCAAAATTACCCACAAGCCTACTATTTCTATTAGGAAAATTCAAATTTTCATTTGAATAAATTGTTGTTTTTTTGACCTCATACTTTTCAAAAAATGACCTGTAAAAATATCAAGCCGTTGAAAATCAGCATGATATTTTTACAAGTCATTTTAATGGATAGAACGCAAAAATCCTAATGCATTTTTGCCTCTCCAGGTCTATGACCTGGGTTTATTTCTCCTCGACCAGGATGGTCTTGCCGGCGCTGTGGGCGCTCAGTTGCGGGGCATACTGGCACTGGATGGTGGCGATGCCCGAGGTGAACTCGCCGGGATTGGTCACCCAAACATCATAACCGATGATGTGCGTGCCCTTGTCCAGACTGTTGAAGAAGACATTGGTCTGGCTGTCCTTGGTCTCGAGGTAGAACCAGGTGCGGTCCTCGCTGCGGTAGCCCGAGAGCTGGTCAACCGGCTCGAAGCAGGCGGCGCGTTCGTCGGTCATGGTGACATAGTCCATGTCCTTGTTCACCTTGATGATAACACGCACCTT
>JAFZSS010000030.1 GCA_017619255.1 Muribaculaceae bacterium | reverse complement strand
CCGCTCATCGCTCGAGAGCGGCAAGTATGACTTGACCCACAAGTGTGAGACCGTCTTCCGCATGGCTGGTGCTGACGAAATCACCAGCGAGGGCGGCTACCAAGGTTGGGAACCCATCAGCGACAGCCACCTGCTGACCGTTGCCACCGAGTAGTGGGAGAATCTCTTCGGCGTGAAGCCCAATGTTCGTGCTATCCATGCCGGTCTGGAGTGCGGTTTGTTCTTGAAGGTGCGCCCCGATATGGAAATGATTTCCTTCGGTCCCACGCTGCAGGATGTACACTCGCCCGCCGAGCGTTGCCACATCCCCGCTGTGGAAAAGGCATGGAAGCAAGTGCAAGCTATCATCAAGGCCATCGCCGAGGAAAGCAAATAATCAAGTTGTAAGTTTTAAGTTGTAAGTTTTAAGTACGATTACCATTGTATGAAAGCCATTAGGCTAGAGTATTTTTACTTACAACTAAAAACTAAAAACTTAAAACTCTGATAGAAGAATATGGATATCAAAGGTAAAATCATCCAGAAACTGGAACCGGTGGGCGGTGTGTCCAAAGCCGGCAACCAGTGGAAGAAACAGGAATATGTGCTCGAGACATTTGACAGCTATCCCAAGAAGGTAAAGTTTGACTTCTTCGGCGAGCGTGCTGACCAGTATGTCTTCGAGGTGGGTGACATCATCACGCTGAGCTACGACATCGAAAGCCGCGAGTTCAACGGACGCTGGTACACCGACATCCGCGGCTTTAAGGCAGTGAAGGAAGATCCGAATATGGCATCGGCCGCCACTCCCTATCCAGCCGAAGCCGGTCCCGCTCCAGCTCCCGCCCCCGATGCCAGCATGGCGCCCCCTGCCGACCAGCCTCCTTTTGATCAAGCGGGCGCAGGTGACGACTTACCCTTCTAACAGAAGACAATGCAATATAATAACGGCTCGGAAATCCGAGCCGTTATTTGTTTTATGGGACAGAGTATAAAGAGCTGCCCTTTACAAAGCAACGATGAGGCATTGGCCGTCATGGTACTTGAGCGAGAGCACGCCCATGCTATGAAGAGCTGTAACTATCCTGGTGGCGGTTTCCTCGCTGATGTGTGCCAGCTTCATGAAGCCGTCAATGGTGATGCCGCCATGATTCCTCAGATAGCCAAGCAGTAATTGCTCACGCTCGCTGTAGCTGATGGTCTCGGCCGTTCGGGTCTCCTCAATCATGGTCTCGTTGCTCATGATGCGCTCGTGCAGGCGACTGGCCAGCACATTCTCGTCGGCAACACGGTAATAAACATGCCAATTGCCATTGTCATCAGGGGCCTCAACCGGCTTCTCCTCGGCCTCGGCAATGTCCGCCTTGACCACCGACTTGCCATTGATGTTAAACACCTTGAATGTCACATGCTGCTCGGGGCGGCAATACATCTGCGCAGCCGTTTCAATCATGTAAATTTCCTCGTCGCTGCGCACCCCGGCAATGTTGCCGTTGTCCTTGACGCCGATGAGCAGATGGCCGCCGCTGTTGTTGGCAAAGGCTGCAATGGAGCGGGCAATCTTGCGGGCATCGGTGATTTGGTATTTGAAATCCTGATGCTCGTGCTCGCCCTCGAGGATGAGGTCCTGTATATAGTGGCTCTTCTTGGCTTTCATTTTCATTAATCATTCCCCACGCTTAGCCGCCAAGAATGATGAGACACTTAGCATCTTTGCGCCTTAGCGTGAAATCTTATTAGTTATCGGGGGATGTCCACACCAGGTTCCTGCGGGATGGGGGTGCCGTCAAGCACTGCACGCAGGTAGGGCTCGAGTTTCTGGGCGTACCACCAGAAACCGATGTCGGTCAAGTGGATGCCGTCCACGGTACCCTCGTTGTTAGGGCCGTAAAGGTCCTTACAGGTGATGTAGTACAGGTTTTCAGGGTTATCTTGTTTGAGTTTGAGGTAATTCTTGTGATACTCGTTGTTCTTGGCTGGCAGGTACTCGCTATAGAAAGCACTGTACTTGGCATAGCTATACATCTGCCCCTCGACCATGAAGATGGGCACTTCGGGGCGCAGCGTGCGCAGGATGTTAACGAATCCGTAAGTCAGCGTGTCACACATGTCCTTGGTGCAATTGGGAATGGGGTCCAAAATATAGGCAGCCACATCGGGAATGGTTGCCATGGCGCGCGCCATACAGGAATCCATCTTGCCCTCGCCGCTGAAGCCCAGGTTGACACACTCCACATCCAAATCACGCTGGATGATGCTCGTCGCCACCATGCCGGGACGGCAGGCGCATCCGCCTTGCATAATGCTCGTACCGTAGAATATAAACTTCTTGCCCTTATGAGGCGATTCAAGCTTGGGCTGCATCAATACGGCTGTGCTGTCCACACCAATCTGAATCCAACGAACGCCGTCATAGAGGGGCAGATAAATCATGTACTCGTGCATCTTGCCGTCGAGGCGGTCCACATAGACCTTGCTCTGGATGGAATCCTGACGCGGGCGGATGTCGTTGTCGATTCGCACCGGGCGGTTGCAGTTCACAAACTGCCAGCTGTGCGTGTCCTCATCCCATATGTAGAGGTCGGTGCCTTTGATGCCCGTATCGGCCATATGCATCATGTGCATATTGGTCAACAGGTTATAGCGCACGGCGATAGCCGTCGAATTGGTGGCAAAGCGGAAACCCTTGCCACTGGTGCAGTAGGCACGATCCCACAAGGTAGGGCGCACACTGTCAATAAAGGTCAGCGGTATGCGCGATGCCAAAGTGCGATCAAATGCCCAGTTGATCATTCGAAACTCCATGGCGTCAACATAGCGCAAGGTGTCCTTATCGGTAAAATCCTGGGCACGCAATGCTGTGGGTAGCATGGCAATCAGCAATAGCACCAGGGCTAAATGTCTCATAGTCTGTTTCATCTTTCGTCAGTATCTTGAAAATCGGTGATTTATAATACCTTAAGCAGATTAATGGCTTCCAAGCGGCCACTGTTCAGAAGTGTGGGATAATGTGCGTCACTATTCACCACCACCGGGGCGTTGAAACGCTTGAGCAATCCGAAATACTTCATATTAGGATAATAACGGTTGCGCTGCAGCCAGGCCTTGGTGTTGATTTCTATGGTGAGATGATGGTCCATGATGTTCTCAAACAGGTCCATCACCAGCTTGTCATACCACGATTCATCATCTATGCCCTCACAGTACTGGCTGGCATTGAACCCGATCTTGTCCATGTGACCCACCATGTCGAATCCACCCTCATCGACCATCGCCATCATCTGGGAGTAAAAAGTCCTGACCACATACTCAATGTCACCCGCGAAATGCTTAGACATCCTTTCTTTGAAATCCGGAAACTTGCCGTCAATATCAACCATCACAGCGGGATCGTCGATGGCAGGGATGAAGTGCACCGACCCGATACGGTAGTCCAGGGGCAACTGTCTGAAATAGTCGCTGGCAGGACCATCGCCCACACCCACATAGTCAATCTCCATTGCGGTATACAGCGTGATGCGGTCGCCATAAGTCTTGCGCAGACGCTCCATCTCGCTAAGGTATTCCTGCACGCTCTCACGGCTCATGTTGCACGGACTCTCTACCGAAATAGGAGAATGGGGCGTAAAGCCTAAATAGGCAAACCCTTGGTTTATGGCCTCGCAGACAAAGTCCTCCATCGGGGCATGACCGTCACAATACTGCGAGTGGGTGTGCAGGTTATAGAGATCGGTTTCTCGGGTTATTCTGTTGAAATCAAACATGTGGTTTAGGTGAACAATTTTGTAATTTGGTCGATGGGAATCACATTGATGATTGTCTTCCCATCGGGAGTATAATTGGGTTCGGGCAACCTAAGCAGGTCGGCAACAATGATATCCATCTCCTCTTGCATGAGCGTGCGACTTGCGGGAATGGCGGCCGAGCGCGCCACGGTGAGCGCCAAGTGCTCGAGAATGCGTTTCTTCAACGGCATGCCCCCCTGATCCACCGACTCAATAATCTGCTGCACCATGGCTGCGGCATCCACGCCGTCGAGTCCTGCCGGTATTGCATTCACGGCCCAGTCGTTGCCGCTCAGTTTCGAAAGGCTGAAGCCCATCGTTTCCATCTCGGGCAACAATCCTTCGAGGGTGACACCCTGGGCGGGGCTCAAGTTCATCACCTCGGGGAAAAGGATGGTCTGGGACGACATAGAACCCGAATGAATTCGACTGATGTAGCGGTCAAACAGGATGCGCACATGGGCACGGTGCTGATCGATAACCATCAATCCCGACTTGGCAGGCGACAGGATATAACGGCCCTTGAGCTGCAAATAGACCGATTGCACCTCATCCAAGGGCAAGACAGGAGACTCTGCCGCATCATCGACAAGTTGGCCAGATTGCTGCTGGTCAATGCTCTGCTGACGCTTGCGCTCAAAATTAGCGAACAATTCCTCCCAATTGCTCATCACTTGGCCTGATGAGGTATGTTGCCGCGGCGTCGTGGACGGCGAGCCACTACCATGTGACTTGAACGGATTATAGGTCGGATCCACATCAATCTCGGGACGATGCACCTCCACATTACCGGAATAGGCCGGAATGGACGGAGCATCCTTGGTGTCGAAATCGATGGACGGCACCTCACTGAAACGCCCCAAGGTCTCCTTGACACCGGCAGCGAGGATTTGCCAGATGGGCATCTCGTCCTCAAACTTAATTTCAGTCTTGGTGGGATGGATATTGACATCGATGGCCTGCGGGTCAACATTGAAGCGCAGGAAATAATTGGGCTGCTCGCCTTCAGGGATCAGTTGCTCATAGGCTGTCATCACCGCCTTGTGAAAATAGGGATGCCTCATATAGCGCTCGTTGACAAACATGAACTGCAGGGCGTTGCGCTTGCGGGCATTCTCGGGCTTGCCGATATAGCCTTGTATCTTGACCAGCGATGTGTCGATATTCACCGGCAGCAACTGCTGGTCGATACTGTTGCCCATGAGGGCGGCGATGCGCTGGCGGAAAGTGCCCTTCATCAGCTTGTACATCACACTATCGTTATGGATGAGCGTGAACTCCACCTCATAGTTGACCAACGCGAGTTTTTCAAACTCCTTGACGATATTGCTCAGTTCCACCTGATTGGACTTGAGAAAGCGGCGGCGGGCAGGAACATTGAAGAAGATGTTCTTGATCATGAAGTTGCTGCCCACGGGGCACATGTCAGGCTCCTGGCTCTCGCATTGCGAGGCGTTGATGATCAGACGGGTGCCCAACTGGGCGTCCCTGCGGCGTGTGCGCAGCTCCACCTGAGAGATGGCGGCTATAGAGGCTAACGCCTCGCCACGGAAACCCATGGTGTGCAGCGAGAAGAGGTCCTCGGCAGAGCGTATCTTGCTTGTGCTGTGCCGTTCAAAGGCCAGACGCGCATCGGTCTCGCTCATCCCCACCCCATCGTCGATAATCTGTATCAATGTGCGGCCCGAGTCCTTCAGGATAATCTGGACATGGGTTGCCTGGGCATCGATGGCATTCTCCACCAGCTCCTTAATGACGCTGGACGGCCGTTGGATGACTTCGCCAGCCGCTATCTGGTTGGCTACCGAATCAGGAAGTAGTTTAATCACATCACTCATATCATCACGGGGCTTGAAGGGTTGATGTTTGAGTATTACTGCTCGTAGCAGCATTGGCTCCGCTGCCCGAACGGCGGCGCGTGCCGCCCTCGATGGATTGCATGAGCTGCTTGAGTTCATCGCTCACATCATAGATGTCGTCAGGAGTCTGGGGCCGAAGGGCTTCATACCACTTGAATTGCGGAAGATAGAGGTCTGTCTTGCGAGCTAGGTACAGCGGTGTTACCTTGCCCGACACTTCGGGCCACATGACGACGCGGTCCACCTCCTGCTTGGCCTTGAGGTTCAGGCGCATGTAACTGGACTCTGCGTTGACCATCTTGTTGTAAGTCGAGTCCTTCTCCTCAGGAAACATGATGACCTGCACATTGCCGTCAACATCGAGTTGCCGCAATTCCTTGTTCTCAAACCAGGCTTTCATTTTCTTGCCGCTCAACTGGTCATAGTATATCTCTCCCAAATGCTCGGCCATGAAACCTCCCGTGGGCAGCGTTGCCCAGTCGGCGGTACTGTCGTTAAGGTGGATATTGATTTCGTCACCGAAGATCTGACGCTCCAAGTTCCACACCACGGCATGGCGGTACATGTTGATGATGGTGTCGGCCTCGCTTAATTGCAGCGAGTCACAAATGCCCTGCACATCGCTGCGGTAGAACCTCACCTGATTGAATGCCCTGAGCACTCTCACTGAATCGTTGACCGAATCGTTGATGATGTGGTTGATGAGAGTGCACAGGGTGTCGGCATGCAGGTAGATGGTATCCTTCTGCGAGAACTCGCGGGCACGCGCCCGCTTGGTGACATAGCTATAGTGGGTATTGTCATCGTGGTAACCGTATCCGCCGTCGAGGATCACCTTGTTGCTCGGGTCGGTGATGATGACATTGCCACGGGCCTCTCCATAATTGTGTTTGCGGCTGTAATAAACCGTGTCGCCCTCAAGCGTCTTGCCGTCCTTGGCGGTGATGAGTGAGCGCTCATAGAGTGTCGCGTCATCGGCACTTGTATTGTACCAACCATTGGTCGTGTTGATGGTGTTGCTGTCGCTCACGATGAGCGTCTGACTTGAGATTTTGGCGATGTGGCTCAATGTGTTGTAGTCGAGCAGATCGGTGAACATCTCATAGCGGTCGTTGACCAGGTGCACATCACGCGAGAATTCAGCCTGCTTGGTGTCAAGTTCATAACGGCCGTAGCGGGAACTCAACTCAGTATTGTTGCGGTTATCAACGATGGTGCCGCCATCGAAATAGTAACCCACATTCGAGTTAATCTCATAGTCGAGGGCGTCGGTGATGAGCGTGGTGCTGCGGTTTTCCAAGCGCACATTGCTGCGCAACTCGGCCACGCCCTGCTCACCATAGTAATGAAGCACATCGCTATAGACCCACAAGGTGTCGGCCTGCGTCATGCGCACATGGCCGAAGGCATCGAGCGAACTCGTCTCGGGGTAGAAATAAGCGCTGTCACAGAACATGTACATGTCGCCACGGCGGAAACGCACATTGCCCTTCAGCACCTGGTAGTCACGGCTGATGGCCTCGTTGGCCTTGAGGATGTCCGCATTCTCAAGGAACACCTTGTTGGTCTGGTTGCGGTTGGCTTTGGGAATCTGGGGAGTGATGCGGCTCACCGTTGGCCCCTTGGCTCCTTTTTTCGCGGCTTGAGCCGGTTGGGGATTGGTAGGATGCTTGACCGAACTGCGCTGAGTCACGGCAGTGGGACGCGTTCTGGACACTTTCGGATTCTGTGCCCACACCATTGGCGACATCAGCATCGCCATCAGGCAACACACAACAATGACATGCCGCCAGCAGGCGTTGTCGGTCAATTTCCACTTGTTGTGTGAACCAGGCATGAGTATTCTGTAAGCAGTCGTCCTCTAAGGGACTAAAAACTAACGACTAAAAACTAAGGACTAAGGACTAGAAACTTAATTCCCTTTCCTGAGCCAGTCGTACTTGAATTCGCAGTTGCGCCAACCTTCCTCGATATAAACATAAACGCTCTTCTGCTTCTGCACCACCCAGTCATGGATGATTTTCTCCTTAGCAGCGGACTCGCACATATCCTTGATAATCATATAATCCTCGGCAAGGTCGGCCTTATGACCGTCGATGCGCTTCACGAGTTTCACGATGGCCACCTGCTCACGGCGCGTCTTGGGATTAATCATGACAAAAGGCTCGCTGATGTCGCCAGGCTGCATCGTGCTGATCTTCTTACCCACCTCGGCAGGCAGGTCGGCCATCTCAAAGCGGCTGCTGTGTGTCTTCTCATTGAGCATGTTGCCGTTGTTGTTGCGCGAGTCCTTGTCCTGTGAGATGAACAACGCCATCTCGTCAAAGGATTTCTTGCCGGCAACGATGTCGCTGCGCACCGAGTCCAGGCGCGTCACGGCATCAATCAAGTCCTTGTCGCTCACCTTGGGACGCAACAGGATGTGTCGCGTGTTGATGCGGTCGCCACGCTTCTCGATGAGCTGGATGATGTGGAAACCGTCATCGGTCTCTATGACATTAGACACGCGCTTGCTGTCATTCAGGTTAAAGGCCGCCGTGGCATACTCCGGCAGCAGCACCGAACGGCTCTGGAAACCCGTCTCGCCGCCATAGACCGCCGTGCTCTGGTCCTGGCTATAGAGGATAGCCAGCGTAGAGAACTCGCGTTCGCCGCTATTGACCTGCTGGGCATAGTCACGCAATCGTGCCTTCACCTCATCAATCTCCTGCTGCGGGATGACGGGGTTGATGGTAATGATCTGTGTCTCGACCTGCAAGGGGATATAAGGCAGGGAGTCTTTCGACAGGCTGTTATAGAACTTGCGCACATCGGCGGGTGTAGCCTTGACATTCTTGGTCAACTCGTTCTGCACCTGCTGGATGCAGTACTGCTCACTATAGACCTCGTTGAGTTTCTCGCGCAGTCGGGGCAACGGCATGCGGAAGTACTCCTCCACTTTCTCCTTCGAGCCCAGGTTGGCAATGAAGAAGTTGATGCGGCTCTCTACCTCCGACGAGATGGTACTCTGTTGTACCTCCACAGTGTCGATGCGAGCCTGATCCAGGAAGAGTTTGTCTATCGCCATCTGCTCGGGGATGACACAATAGGGATTGCCATCAATGGCCACGCGCTCATAGAGCGCCTGCTGGTATTGTTCCTCGATATCACTCTTGAAGATGGGCTCGTCGCCAATGACCCATGCAACTTCCTCTGCCACATTATTTTGCGCCATTGCCGCCAGAGCGGTAAGGACAAGTGTCAATGCAGTTAAAAATCTCGATTTCACTTCTATTATTGTTTTAGTTCCTTTCAAACTGACAAAGGTAGTGCAAGCCGAACACAATGCCAAACAAATAACATTTTTTATGTTTTGGGTTGAGCATTGTTGAGGCGAAGCCTACCTTGCCCGAGGATGCATAGCACCGCAGGGAAAGGTCGCAAAAAATGGCGACCTCACAAAATCTATTGACAAAATGTTTGTTAAAACAAGAAGCACATCCCCTAACCGATGCCCAGCGCCCCCTATACTGGGTCTCTCGCTATAGCGCAAAGACGCTAAGCTTTTTAGAACTCTGAGCCCTCGGAGATCTTGGAGGGCTCAGAGCTGAATCTAATCACTCATGACAGCATCCGCACCCATCGAGAAGCGATGAATGCGGATGCCGCTAGAGTCTATGGCAGAGCCTTATTTCACTTGCTTAAGCACTTTCTTGTTGATCTTGACAGGATACTTCTTGAGCAGTTCCTCTTTCCACTGCTGCTCGAGCACATCCTGATAGTCGCTGGTAACGGCACCGCGCACATCGGACATTTCCTGAGGCTGGTCGATGACGCCACCCTCAAGAATCATGAACGACTCATAGCCCTTGCGCTCCGGCTTTTTGCCATCGTGAAACGCCAGATAGTCGGCTAAGGCGTTCTCGCCCTTCTTCACGACCATGCGTTCCATGCGCACATCAGAGCCATAAGTGTAGTGGATACCATCGGCTACGGCATCAGTGATTTTGACGGCGCCCTGGGCAGCAAGGTCGGCCTTGACCAGGTTAAGGATGCTGTCATTCTTGGCGCTGAGGATAATACCCTTGAAGTGAGGCTCGTCCCACATGTACTTGCCACGGTTATGCTCAAAATACTGCTCCAGGCCAACGGTATCCTTGTTGGCGGCCTTCCAGACGCGGCGGTTGCTGATCTCAAACAGCAGCATGCCGTCGCGATACTCGTTGAGGAGGTTGCGGTATTCGTCGTTGGTCTTGACCAATTCCAGACCGTTGTACTCGGTGAGAGCATCCTCGGCAACGGCATCCACCGTTGAGAAGACATAGTCCTTTGCCTTGACTACATCCAGGATTTTAGCCTTAGGGTTGAGTTTGGACAGAAGTGCAGCGACGGGCAGCGATTTCTTGTCACCAAAGGTGAACAGGGGCAACTGCGAGATTTTGGCGTTTTGCGCCACAAATGTTGAATCATAGCCTGCGGCAAGCGCGTTGGTCAGGTATTGCTCGGCCTCAGGATTGAGACGGTAGTTATATTTGGACTTCATGTCATCGAGACGGCGCTGCTGGATGAGCGATGCACGCTCGTCACGGCTGATTGCGTTCTCGAGGGCGGGACGCAGCTCGGAGAGAGAGGGCGCGCCATGAGCCACCTTCTTGATGATATGGTAGCCGAACTGAGTCGCAAACGGCTCACTGATGGCACCATCGGGAAGCGAGAAAGCGATGGAATCAAATGGCTGCACCATGCGCCCGCGCCTGAACCAACTCAGGTCACCGCCACGCTGAGCGGTGTTATCCTGGGACTCAGCCTTGGCGAGTTCCTCAAAGTCGGCACCTTGTTGCAAGAGCTTATAGATGGAGTCCATCTTCTGCTTGCACACGGCTTTCTGCTCGTCGGTGGCATCCTTCGGGAACATCTTGAGGATGTGCTTGGCATGCACATCATTACGGTCACGAATATCGTTCACGCGCAACATGTGAATACCAAAACGAGTCTTGAACGGGGCTGAAACACTACCCACGGGGGTGCTATAGAGAATGTTCTCGAAATCATAAGGGAACATGCCCGAGCTGACGAAGCCATAGTGACCGCTGTTGCGGGCCTTGGAGGGGTCGCTCGAGAAACGGGCCACCAGGTCTTCCCATTGCTCACCGGCAAGGACACAGTTGCGGATGCTGTCCATCCGAGCCATCGCCTGCATAGTCTCTTGCTCATTATTGCCCAGCGGCAGCATGAAGTGGTCGATGTCAATCTCCTTAAGATAGCGCTGATAAGCTTCGTTGATGAAATGCCAGCGATAGGTAGTATCTTCGGTCATATAAGGAGCTGCCAGGTCTTTCTGATAGCCTTCGAATTCCTTCTTGAAGATTTCGGTGGTGTCGATACCTGCCGCCTCGGCATCGGCGACCTTAAGCTTGTAGAGCACAAAGCGGTCGACATACTGCTCGAGGGTTTCTTTCTCGACCTGTTGCTGGCTGTTCTTGTGGTAGAGGTACTCAAACTCCGAGAGTTTGATGTCTTTTCCGTTGATGGTCATAAGGACAGGATCCCCCTTAGCTAAAGCGAGGATCGCAGTTCCTACCAACAACGCGCAAATCCAAAATTTCGCTTTCATTTTTGTTGGTTTGAAATCTATATTTTTAGTTTTTTCATTCTAGTTTACTATAACATAACGCACGCGCACGGGAAAAATTATATCCCATGCGCGTTTTTTTGTATGAAATATCAGAAAAAGGAGCGTTTTACTGAACAGGTTGAGTCTGTTGAGTCTGTGTACCAGTCAACTTGAAGGTAACGGGAAGGGTGTACCACACGCGCACGGGCTTTCCACTTTGACGACCCGGGGTGAATTTTGGCAATGACTTAATGACGCGAACCGCCTCCTTGTCGAGGGCATCGTCAACCGAGCGAACCACCTTCACTTCACCAATACTTCCGTCCTTCTCCACAACGAATTGCAGAATGACCCTACCTTGATTGTTGTTCTTGACAGCCTCAGAAGGATAGTTGATGTGAGAAGCGAGATACTTCATCAGTGCCGCGTCCCCACCAGGGAACTGGGGCATCTGCTCTACTGAATTGAAAACTTTCTCCTCATTGTAATTCTGACTATCCTTCTGATCGGAAGCGGTCACCATTGCCTTGAGCTCTTCGATAGTCATAATCTCGTCTTCCTTCTTGTCCTTATCGTCATCATTTTTTATCGTAGTCCCCTTCTTGACCGATGACTTCTTGGAAGCCTTCTTTTGTGTCGATTTTCTCTCAACACGAGGCTTTTTGCCAGACCTTGTCTGCCCCAAGGATGCAGCAGGGACCATAGCAAACAGCATTACTGCGAAAAGAATGCAAAAATACTTTTTCATAGTCTTCTATTATTGATGAAATATGATTATCTCCTTTATTGTCAGTCTTCCAGTTTGAAGTTGATGGGAAGGGTGTACCACACGCGCACGGGCTTGCCGTCCATCATTCCAGGTTCAAGCTTAGGCATGCCCTTGCATAGTCTAATCGCTTCATAGTCAAGGTTGATGTCCACCGAACGCAGGATTTTAATTTCCCCTACACTGCCGTCTTTCTCAACGACGAACTGGACCAGGACTTTGCCCTGGATATTCTTCTCGGCAGCGACAGGAGGATAGATGATGTTTGAGCTCAAGTACTCCATCAGTCCGTCAAGCCCTCCAGGGAACTGGGGCATCTGGTCGGGTTCGGTATAAATGACCTCACCGTCAATTCTTGGCTCCGGTCGATCGGTGTCATAGTTACCGTGTACCTCTTCCATGGGCTTTTCCGCCTTCCGGCAGTCGGCACGCTGGGCCTTATCGCTTTTGGCGATTTTGACACCATTTTTCTTGTCAACTCTCGCGGTGCGGGCCTTGGACTTTTGCACAGGCCTGTGCCCGGCCCTGCCTTGTGCCATGGCTGTCATTCCAGTCAACAGGGTCAGCATCAGTAATATGGATAAAAACCGTTTCATTATGCTATAAATATCGCATCGGGCAGCAGCCACGACACATCAGTTACCCATCTCGCTGAGGAACTTGATGCGCACGAGGCGAATTTCCTCCTCGGTGTAGTCATCGCCCAACTCTTTCATCGCGGTCTCGATGTCATCGCTCTCGCTTTCCTTGAAGTATTCAAAGATGTCATCCTCGATGTCGGCGTCGATAGCTTCCTCGATGAAATAGGACACATTGATTTTAGTGCCGCTGTACACGATGGCCTCCAGCTCGTCGAGCAATTCGTCAAAGTCAAGGTCCTTGCTCTCGGCCAGGGCGTCAAGAGGCACCTTGCGGTCAATGGCGGTGATGATCTCTACCTTGAGCTTGCTCTTGTTTGCCACTGTACGCACGCGCATGTCCTCGGGACGCTCGATTTCGTTCTCATCAACATATTTCTTGATGAGCTCGACAAACTCCTTGCCGTAACGCTTGGCCTTGCCGGGGCCCACGCCCGGGATGTTCTGCAACTCCTCGATGGTGATGGGATAGGTTGTTGCCATTGCGTCGAGCGAGGGCTCCTGGAAAATCACATAGGTGGGTAAGCCGTGCTGCTTGGCAATCTTGCGGCGCAGGTCCTTGAGGATGCTGAACAGCTGTGAGTCAACGGCTCCGCTGCCCACATGGAGTTCCTCGTCGAGCATCTCGGTGTACTCGTTATCTTCCACTATCCAGAACTTCTCGCGGCTGTTGAGGAATTCTTTTCCTTCCTTGGTCACCTTGATGACGCCATAGTTCTCGATGTCTTTGGCCAAATAGTCGGCAAACACACCTTGGCGGATGACGGCAAGCAGGAATTTCTCGTCACGCTCCGAGGCACAACCGTACACATCAAGCTCATTGTGCTTATAATCCAGTATCTCCTTGATGGGATCTCCCATCATGACATGGGCAATGTATTCGGGTTTGAAACGCTCACGCAGCGTGATGATGGTCTCGATGGCGGCCCGCAGCTCCTCGCTGGCCTCCACGCGCTTCTTGGGTTTGAGACAGTTATCACAGTTGCCGCAGCTGTCCTGTTCGTAAGACTCGCCGAAATAGTGCAGCAGCGAACGGCGGCGGCACACCGATGACTCGGCATAGTCGCGGGTCTCCAGCAACAGCTGCTTGCCGATTTCCTGCTCAGCGATGGGTTTGCCCTGCATGAATTTCTCGAGCTTGTCCAGGTCCTTACGGGAATAGAAAGTGACACACTTGCCCTCGCCACCGTCACGGCCGGCACGACCTGTTTCCTGATAATAGCCCTCGAGGCTCTTGGGGATGT
>JAFZSS010000251.1 GCA_017619255.1 Muribaculaceae bacterium | reverse complement strand
GCCCTTGATAAATCATAAAAGGTGCACGTGAGATAGTTGCTGAGACCACTAGCGCAGGCAAGGCACTGAACGGGTCGCCAGCAAATTGTGGTGATGCAATGCGTTGCTCATCATGGTTCTCAAGGAAGTTGAGCATGTGGTCACCAATTCCTTCAACCGTCTGCCAGCAACGGGTAAGGTCGCTGGCTGACCAGCCGCTACACATAATACCGCGCAGCGTATCATAAAGCGTCACCTTGTCATACAGGTAGTCAAAGCCTCCGTCAAAGATATAGCTACGATATAGTGACGTATCATAAATCTCGGCAATAAACACTATGTCGGGATTGATTTCCTTGATTTGGCTAATGGCCCAATGCCAGAAAGCCACAGGTACCATGTGAGCCATGTCGCAGCGAAATGCATCAACACCCTTACCGGTCCAGAACTTGAGGATGTCGAGCATCTTGGTCCATGTAGGAGGGATAGGGTCAAAGTGGGTGCTGCCATTCCAAGGGTCAACTCCGTAGTTGAGTTTCACGGTCTCATACCAGTCGTCACGGCTAGGGGAGGCTGTGTAACAGTCGTTGCCAGTGGCACGGGCAGGGAACTCGCGGTAAGCCGCCTCGCCTTGTCCCAAGTCCACACCGTTGGGCGCGAACTCCTGTCCTGTGATATAGTAGAAATTGTTGTGGGGATCAAAGAACATCATGGGGTTATCGCCCTCGCCCAGATCTTGAACGCCGACGGGCTTGGCGTCACTCTCATACTCGCGTGCCACATGGTTGGGGACAAAGTCGATGATGACCTTGAGCCCCGCCTGATGAGTTCGCTGGACTAGGGCCTCAAATTCCGCCATGCGGCTCTTGACCTTAACGGCCAAGTCTGGACACACATCGTAGTAGTCACGGATAGCATAAGGCGACCCGGCAATGCCTTTCACCACATGGGGGTTGCAGGGTACAATGCCCTGGCGGGAGTAGCGAGTGGTTGTGGCATGTTCGATGACACCTGTATACCACACATGTGTAGCTCCCAGTGACTTGATGGAGCGCAACTTGGCGGAGTTAATCTCATTGAATTTGCCGCAGCCATTCTGTTTGATTGTGCCATTAGGTACGCAATGCTCATGGATATTGGTAAACCATCGCGGCATCAACTGGTAAATGATGATCTTTTTCTCTTTCATGCGGCAAATTTAGTTCATTTTCATTACCTTTGCAACATAAATCTCGCAGTTACCAGTTTTCAGTTTTAGTTTTCAGCTGCATCCGCCAGTTATTAGCCAAAAACTGAAAACTAAAAACTATATCATATATGATTTCTTTTGAGAGCGATTATAATAACGGCTGTCACGAGGCAATCCTCAAGCGCCTGACGGAAACCAACGATGAGAGTGCAACTGGCTATGGTCTTGACAATTACTGCACTGCTGCCAAGGAAAAAACCCGTACCGCCTGTGGTAAGCCCGAGGCCGATGTATTCTTCCTCGTGGGAGGGACACAGACCAACGCTACTGTCATCGATGCGATGCTGCAGTCCTATCAGGGCGTGCTATCGGTCGAGACGGGCCACATCAATGTCCATGAATCAGGGGCCATCGAGTTCGGCGGTCACAAAGTGTTGGCGCTGCCCAGCCACGACGGCAAGATGGATGCCGGTGAATTAGCGCAATGGTTGCAGGACTTCTATGCCGATCCGACCTATGACCACATGGTCTTCCCGGGCATTGTCTACATCACACAAGCCACCGAAATGGGTACGGTTTACACCCTTGCCGAATTGACATCGATCAGTGAAGTGTGCAAGCGTTACGAGTTGCCATTGTTCATCGACGGTGCCCGTCTGGGCTACGGGCTGATGGCCGAGGGCAGTGATGTGTCACTACAGCAGTTGGCCGATCTGTGCGATGTGTTTTACATTGGCGGCACAAAATGCGGCGCCTTCTGCGGAGAAGCGGTGGTGTTCCCTCACCACAATGCGCCTGCCCATTTCTTCACCATTGTGAAGCAGCACGGCGCCTTGATGGCCAAGGGCCGACTGTTGGGCATTCAGTTCGACACGCTGATGCAAGACGGACTATATTTCAAGCTTGCCAGCCATGCCGTAGAGCAGGCCATGCGTCTGCGAGACGCTTTCATCGCCAAGGGTTACAAGATGTACTCCAACTCGCCCACCAACCAGCAGTTTGTGTTGCTTGACAAGGCCACCATCGAGCACTTGGAAAAGGACTTTGTCTTCGAGCAGTGGTATCCCGTGGGCGAGCTGATGAACTGCCGTTTCGTCACCAGTTGGGCCACCCGCCCCGAGGATGTTGATGCGCTCATTGCCGCCTTATAGGGTCGCTTTTTAACCCCATTTAACGGCCATGTCGGCAATTTTTATTATCTTTGCCGCGTTTTTATTAAAAGGATGGCGAATATCCTGAACATAGAGACTTCTACCGAGGTCTGCTCGGTGGCCCTGACCAGTGAGGGGCAGGTGCTGGATCATCGTGAGAACTACGAGGGTCAGACCCATGCCACGATGCTGAGCCAGTATGTGAAAGAGATGCTGGATTATGCACGCTCCCGTGAGATAAAGCTCGACGCGATTGCCGTGAGCATCGGCCCAGGGTCGTATACCGGATTGCGCATCGGCTTGAGCGAGGCCAAGGGGTTAGCGTTTGGTCTCGATGTGCCGATCATAGGAGTGAACACCTTGCAGCTGCTCGTTGTGAGCACGATGTTCAACCACTTTATTGAGGAGGAAAATGTGCTCTATGTCCCCATGATTGATGCCCGTCGCATGGAAGTCTATACGGCGGCCTACAATTCTGCTCTGCAAGCCGTGCTGGAGCCCCAGGCGATGATTCTCGACGAGCACTCCTTTGAGGATTTGCTGCAGCAGGGACACACGCTTGTCCTCATGGGCAATGGCAGCGACAAGGCCCGTCAGGTGCTCACACATGATAGGGTGCGTTTCGTTGAGGGCATCAAGCCCGTTGCTGTCGATATGATGGCGCTGGCCGAGAAAGCCTATCGTGAGAACAATTTCATCGATGTGGCCTACAGCTCGCCGTTATATCTGAAAGAGTTTCAGGCCACAAAGCCCAAGAATCCCATCCTTGGCCTTTAGTTGACAACTATGGACTAGAAACTAAAAACTTATTGCAGATTATGTTGACATATAACTCACAACTCAAGACACTGGTGTTGCCCGAGTATGGCCGCAACATCCAGCAGATGGTGGACCACTGCCTTACCATCGAGGATCGGGATGAACGCACCCGCTGTGCCTATACCATCGTTCAGAACATGTCAAATATGTTTCCCCAGCTGCGTTCAGAGACTGACTATCAGCACAAACTGTGGGACCATCTCATGATCATGAGCGGCTTCAAGCTGGATGTGGATTTCCCCTTTGACGATATCATCAGGGAGGAAAACCTTGATACCAAGCCTGAGCCCATCGAGTATAAACTCGAGCCTATCGGCTACCGTCACTATGGCAAGAACATCGAGCGCATGATCGAGCGTGCAGCAACCTATCCCGAAGGTGACGAGCGCGAGGCTCTGGTCATGCTGCTGGCCAACCACATGAAGAAACTCATCTATCAAATTAATAATGAAGATGTGGAAGATGCCAAAATCTTCAAAGACCTGGCGCACTATAGCCATGGCGCCATTCGTCTTGACCCCGAAACTCATCACTTGCATGAGTACCAGATTGTAAAACCAGCCCAACCCGCTGGCAAGAAGAAAAAGAAGAAATAAGGCATTAGACTATTCATCGTGCAGCATGATTACGCGTGACGAACTCATAGCAATCGGGCACTACAACAAGACCCATGGTGTCGCCGGAGAAATCTCGGCAACTATTGATGTGGACATGTCGTTGTTGGAGAGCCTCTCCTGCCTGGTGAGCGATTTGGATGGCATCTTTGTGCCTTTCTTTGTCAACTCGTGCCGCCCAAAAACGAATGAAACTGTGCTGCTCACCATCGACGGCATCGAGAATGAGCAGGAAGCCTCCCGTTTGGTTAACCACGAGATCTTTGCCCTCAAGAAGAAGTTCCGCCACGAAGCCGAGGATGTCGATGCCGACGGTTATCCCCTGGATTATTTTATCGGGTTCACCCTCCTCGACAACGACGGGACAAGGGTGGGGGAGATCATCGAAGTGGACGAGCAGACCGAAAACGCCATCTTCATTGTCGAGCGTGAAGGACAGGAAATCATGGTCCCCGCGACCGATGAACTGATTGTGGAATTTGATTTGGACAAAAAGGAGATGGTCATGGATCTGCCTCAAGGCATTCTGGACCTCAATGATTAATCTTAAATGATAAAACAACCTATGCATCGCATATCACAGATCATATTCATCGCCATGGCATTGCTCATAGTGTCATGCACGCAGTCGTTGGCTGCCAAGGATCACGATGACGATATTTATGAATTATCTCTTGACGAGAACCTTGCCACGCCCGAAATCAAGAACGACAAGCAGGCCGACAGAATTCAGGAGTTTCAGTATGATATGGCCGTGGCGTTCAAGAAATCCAACTATGAGGTTGAGATCATGCGCGACGACGAGGTGATTGTCGTCACGATACCCGCCAGCCAGCTGTTTGACCCTAATGATACCGTGCTCAACAGCCTGGGCGAGGCACAACTAAAACCTTTCCTCAGAATGTTGAACAACCCCGGTTTTTACAAAATGCTGCTGGTGATGCATAGCGACAACACAGGCAGTTCAGAATACACATTAAACCTCACTCGCCAGCGTGTCAACGCCATCTTTGACTGGTTTGACGAGAACGGCAGCGTAGACTATGTGGTGCCTTATGCCCTCGGTGAAACGGATCCCATCGTTGACAACAATTCGGTGGAGAACAGAAAAGCCAACCGACGGCTGGAGATTTATCTCATTCCTGAAAAAGTGATGTTGCAACAAGCTAAGAAAGGTGTCATCAACATCAGGCAGAAATCCAAAGAGAAATAATAACACATAATTTATATAATATAAAATGGCAATAGAATTAAAGGATTTAACAAAGAGAGCCGACAACTACTCTCAATGGTATAACGAACTGGTTGTCAAAGCCGACCTCGCTGAACAGTCGGCAGTGCGCGGATGCATGGTAATCAAGCCCTATGGCTATGCCATCTGGGAGAAGATGCAACGCCAGCTTGATGACATGTTCAAGGCCACAGGTGTGCAGAATGCCTATTTCCCCTTGCTCATTCCCAAGTCCTTCCTCAGCCGTGAGGCTGACCATGTCGAGGGCTTTGCCAAGGAATGCGCCGTTGTCACCCACTACCGACTGATGAATGACCCGGGTGGCAAGGGAGTCGTGGTGGATCCGTCGGCCAGGCTTGAAGAGGAATTGGTCATCCGTCCCACCAGCGAGACCATCATCTGGAACACCTACCGCAACTGGATCAATAGTTACCGAGACCTGCCCTTGCTTATCAACCAGTGGGCCAATGTATTCCGCTGGGAGATGCGTACACGCATGTTCCTGCGCACGGCAGAGTTCCTTTGGCAGGAGGGACACACCGCCCATGCCACCAAAGAGGAAGCCGAGGCCAAAGCCGTCGAAATGCTGAATGTCTATGCCGACTTCGCCGAGAAATACATGGCATTGCCCGTACTTAAGGGTATTAAGACCGCCAATGAGCGTTTTGCAGGCGCGCTGGAGACATACACTATCGAGGCGATGATGCAGGATGGCAAGGCCCTCCAGTCCGGAACCAGTCACTTCTTGGGACAGAACTTCGCCAAGGCCTTTGATGTTAAGTTCATTGACAAAGAGAATAAGCTTCAAGATGTATGGGCTACCTCATGGGGCGTCTCCACGCGACTGATGGGCGCACTCATCATGACCCACAGCGACGACAACGGCCTCGTGCTGCCGCCACATCTGGCGCCAATCCAGGTGGTCATCGTACCCATTTATAAGACCGACGATCAGCTTCAGCAGGTCAACAAGGTTGTGGAACCCATTGTCGCCAACCTGCGCGCTATGGGTATCTCGGTCAAGTATGACAACGCCGACAACAAGCGCCCAGGCTTCAAGTTCGCCGATTACGAACTCAAGGGCGTGCCCGTTCGCCTTGTGCTCGGTGCCCGTGACATCGAAGCCGGCACAGTCGAGGTCATGCGCCGCGACACTCTCGAGAAGAGCAGCGAACAACTCGCAGGCATCGAGAACCGCGTCAAGGACCTGTTAGAGGAAATACAACAGAACATCTTCAACAAGGCATTGCGCCACCGCGAGGAGATGACCTTCAAGGTGGATACTTGGGACGAATTCAAGGAGCGAATCGAAAAGGGAGGCTTCATCCTTGCCCATTGGGACGGCACCACTGAGACCGAAGAGAAAATCAAGGAAGAAACAAAGGCTACCATCCGCTGCATTCCGCTGGACGCCCCCGAAGAGGACGGCAAATGCATTTACAGCGGAAAACCCAGCAAACGCCGCGTCATCTTCGCACGCAACTACTAAAATGCAATAACACAATCTATCACCGGTTGCGGGAGTCATCAAGATTTCCGCAACCGTTTCTGTACGGGAAAATCAAGGGAGAAAAAAAGCACTTCGTTATCACAACGAAGGTGCCCTAGGAAAAAATAGTATGAATAAAAGTTGATTTAAGGTGTCGCAAAGTTACGGCTATATTTTTGATTATGCAACTTTTTAGGGCAATTATTCCCTTTCTAACTCTTTTTCGCGTGTGATATTTGCTCAGTTATGGCAATTAATTCAGCGTGTCTAACCGCTTATTTAGGGAAATAATTGCAATTTTTTATTATTTAACACCGTGCATTGAACAGAATTTGTTAATTTTGTCGTTTGATTGTTGTAAACCTCTTCGGGTCGACACAGTCTAATGTGGCAAAAAGATTTTGAAACCATCAACATAATGAAACATAAGAGACAAATCGGCTTTACTGATGCTCTGAAGATGTTCTTCGGCATCTTTATGGTACTGTTCTATCTGGTTGTGGCCGTGGCAATGGCCATGAATTGGTTTGGATGGAATAATACGCCTACATGGAGGGCCATCAGATGGTTGTTCGCCATTGCATTCGGGGCTTACGGCATCTACCGTGGCTACCGCGAGATCAAGGGCGAACATACTTACGGCATGCGTCGCATCGACGAAGAACAGCAGCAAGACCAGTATATGTCCTATACCGATCGTCTCAAGGACCTTAACAATCAGCTTGATGATGAGAAACAATAGTATACAACCGTTGCTCACGGTGCTTGCAATCGTGCTGCTTTTCACAGCATGCGACACTAAGCTGCCCAAGAGCACCAGCACACGAGGCATCGCCAAAATCATGTGCGACGAGTCTTTCCAGAGCATTCTCGAGCAAGAAATAGCCGTATTTGAGTTCCAATATCCTGAGGCCAGCATCATGCCCAAGTATATCAACGAACACGATGCCATGGACTCCCTTCTTAACAAGAAAGTGGACCTGATCATCACCTCACACGACCTTACCACTAACCAGCGCGAGCTACTCAAGGTGCAGGGTCGTGGCTATCGCTCCAGGATGATCGCTGTCGATGCCATCGCTATCATTGTTAACAAGCAAAACGATATTGATGAGCTCACTATGCAAGACCTGCGCGACATTTTTAACGGCAAGGTTATCAGATGGGGCCAAGTGCTGCCAACCAAGCTCAAGAATGACACCATCAAGGTTATGTTCGACGGCTCGGGAACCGGTGTGGTCAACTATATGAAAGAAAAATTTGTCGAGGGCGACAAGTTCGGACCCAATGTCTATGCCAGAGGGTCCAGCCTTGATGTCTTTGATGCCGTCGAGAAATATAAAAATGTCATTGGCTTTATCGGTGTCAGCTGGATTACCAGTGACCTTAAGAGCGCCGAGAAACCTATTGCAGAGAAATATGATGAGTTGCAGAACAAGAACGAAGTCAGCATGATCGACTTCACCGACCGCATTAAGGTGATGCCCGTGCGTGAAGACGACAAACTCGAGGCTTACAAACCCTATCAGGCACACATCAACAGCGGAGCATATCCCCTGGTGCGTACCATCTGGGCCATCGATGCCTCCTATAACGGCATGCTTGACCATGGCTTCTATGCTTTTCTTACCGGTGTAATCGGCCAGAAAATCATTCTGCAGACCGGCATACTTCCCGCCGCCGAGCCAGTTAGATATGTTGAGGTTCAATAATTTAACATATTGGCACGACATTTGCAATATGAATTACAAAACAAAATAAACATACATATATTAACAATAAATTTGTACTAAAATGAAACGCTTATTCTTTTTCGCATCACTCATCTTGATGGGTGCATCGCTGGTAACCAACGCACAAGGTTACAAGGACGGTATCGAGTACTACAAAGTCGGCAGGCTTGACAATGCCAAGGAACTGCTTGAGCGTAACCTCAACGCTGCTGCCACCGACAAAGCCGAGGCCTTCTACTACCTGGGTCAGATTGCACTGCACCAGGGTAAAGTAAGCGAGGCTGCAGCTAACTTCGAGAAAGGTATCGCTGCTAACGCCGCCAACCCCTACAACTATGTGGGACAGGCTGCCATCGCTCTGAGAAACGGTGGCGACGCAAAGGCGTTGTTCGAGAAAGCACGCAAGTTGACGAAAAAAGATCCCAAACTCGAGATTGAAATCGCTCGCGCCTTCTATGATGCAAATCCCACCACCCATGCCAAGGATGTAGAGAAATGCATCAAGAACGCTCGCAAGTGGAATGCAGATCACCCCGACAGCTACATCTTCGAGGCCGATACCAAAGCCGACAAGAAAGACTGGGGTAACGCAGCCGGTATCTACGAGCTCGCATTCACCAAGGACCCCAAGAACATTGAGGCCTATGTGAAATATGCAAACACCTACTTCAATGTCGTGCCCGCTATCGCCATCGAGCGACTCGAGGAGCTTCAGGCCAAAGTGCCCAACTCAGCCCTCGTACAGCGTGAACTCGCCGAGAAGTACTATGCCGACAACCTTGGTGCCAAGGCCGCCGAGCAGTATGGCAAGTATATCAAGAACCCCAACCACTTCGAGCAGGACGAGGTGCGCTATGTACAGCTGCTCTTCTTCGGTGAGAAGTATCAGGAGTCCTATGATCTCGCAACCAGCCTTATTAATAAGCTCAACCCTGGTGATGAGAATGTCTTCTACATGAAACGCATGCAACTCTACAACCTCGTGCAGCTTGAGAAGTGGCCCGAGGCCGTGGAAGCAGGACGCTCATTATTCGCAAATGCTCTTCCCAAGGGCTCTCGCTACGAGTCTCGCGACTACACCGATTTTGGCCAGGCTCTCTTGACCGAAGGCCACGGTGCAGAAGCTATCGCCGCCTTTGAGAAGGCACTTGAGCTCAATCCCAATAATGTTGACCTGATCCGTTACATGGGTGACAGCTATGCTGATACTGAGGACTATGTAAAGGCAGCCGACTACTACCAGCGCCTCGTAGATAGTGGTAAGCACAAGTCAAACGACCTCTTTACCCTGTCTAACTACTATCTGGGAATTGCCAGCGCCGAGGGCGTTGATGCCATGACCAAGGCTGACGCGCTTGCCAAGTGCCAGAAATACCTCGACGAGGTGGACCGTCTCGTTCCCGGCAATGTCCAAATTGTTAACCAGAAGGCTAAGCTTGCAAAGTTCCGTGAAGGTGATAGTAACAACGGTGCCGCACTTGAAGCTTATAAGGAACTGCTCACCATTCTCGATGCCAAGGAGAACAAGATGGAATATGCCCGCTACTTCAAGTATGCTTACAACTATCTGGCTACTTACTACTTCAACCGCGGTGACAAGGCAACTGCCAAGTCTTACTATCAGAAGTGGCTCCAGTATGATCCTGATAACGATGCGCTCCGCAAATATGTAGAGAGCCTCAAGTAAACATAAAGGCAAAACATAATTAAAAAACTAGCCACGGCGGGCTTTAAGCTCGTCGTGGCCTTTTTCATGCCCACTTTATCCTATTACTGTCAAAAACACAACCAAAAACACACTATTTTTTGCGTATAACGGATTTATTATTAACTTTGTGCGTTGAAACAGATAGCAATTGGTACCAAAATGAAATTCAAGAAATTGATCATGTTGGCTGCCGTCGTGTTGGTCTCATTAAGCTACCACCAGGATGTTGCAGCCCAAGATGTCGGCGACAACTACTATGAGGCTTTCATTGAAATAGACGGACAGCTCACCGATGCCCAGCAGTATCAACTCCGGCAACGCAATGTCCTGATCACCGCGCGCTATGATGATTTTATCACGGCTCGCGTTAACCCCGAAGTCACTGCCGCCACCATCACATCCATAGCTGGAATCACTAGGGTAACAAGGGCGTTACCTCTCGAGACCAGTTCTGACAGCGCACGGTACTTCAGCCGCGTTAACCCGATTCTCGAGGGCCAGGGTCTCGATATGCCCTACACGGGAAAGGATGTCATCATAGGCGTCATCGACTGTGGCATTGATTTTAACCACATCAACTTTTGCGACACCAGTGGCAACACTCGCGTCAAGGCCGTTTACATGCCTCTTGACACTACCGGAACTCCTCCTGTCATCCGCGCTATCAGGATGACAGGAAGCTGCTATGAGACACCGGCACAGATTGCTGCGCTTACCACCGACGATGCCTCCTGCCCGCACGGAACACAGGTCGCCGGCATCGCCGCTGGCTCCTATCGCGGTAATCAATGGCATGGTGTTGCCCCCGAGGCTGACCTAGTCCTCTGCGGCATCCCCGAGAAGCAGCTCAACGATGTGCGCGTTGCCAATTGCATCAGCTACATCTGTGATTATGCTACTCGTAAACACAAGCCCTGCGTCATCAACATTAGTCTCTCCAGCAATGTCGGGTCACATGACGGCACCTCTTATCTGCCGCGTGTCATGCAACAACTAGCTGGTCCCGGACGCGTGTTCGTGGTGTCGGCAGGTAACGACGGCGACGAAAAAGTGTGCGCACACGCCACTATCTCGGGCAAACAAGATACCGTAATCACCTTGCTCGCTGGCTCGGGGCTGCGACGAGTGGGCTATATCAACGCCTGGAGCATCAAGGACAAGCCCTTCAACACACGCATGATAGTCATGAATACAAACAGCGGTGAGATTCTATATCGTTCAAAGGCTGTCGGCGCATCAGCATCAGGAGTGCCACAGGAACTGAATAGCGAGACCGACACACTGCTTGCCCAATACTGTAACGGATGGGTCAGAATGGACGGTGCTGTTGGTGCCAATGGAAAGCCCAACTCCTTATGCCAGATTGATATCGAAACCACTAGCCGCAACTACGCTGTCGGATTCATGTATTACACACCACTTGCCACCTCGCTTACGGTGTGGGCTTCCAAGAGTTGCTACTTCAGCAACTACAGCAAGCCATGGGTTGCTAACGCCACAGCTAATGGCTCCATCAGCGAGATAGCTACTACCGACAGCGTCATCTCTGTTGGCTCCTACAACACCAGGCAATATGTCCCTCTCAGTGACGGTAGCCTATATTATCGATACTTCAGCACTCCGATGAAGATTTCCTATTATTCAGCCTTCGGACCAGATGAGAATGGCATCCAGCGTCCTGATGTGTGTGCTCCAGGCAGCGTCATCATATCCTCGGCCAACCGTTATGATACTGATGCACCGAACATGGAATACTGGCAGACACCAGCCGTGGTCGATGGTACCGAATATCCTTATTGTCCTGACCTGGGCACCTCAATGTCTGCTCCAGTCGTTGCTGGAGCAATAGCACTATGGCTTCAAGCTAATCCCAACTTGAGCGTTGCCGATGTGAGAGATGTGCTCCAGCATTCAAGCTACAAGGACGGATATATGCACGCTGCCGATGCCGACCGCTGGGGATCTGGAAAACTCGACGCCATGGCAGGCATGCGTTATGTCCTCCACATTGAGGATAAATACGGTGACGCCAACGGTGACGGCGAGATCAATATCAGTGACATTAATGCCGTCATCAGTATCATACTCGGCGCTGATGCTGATAGCGACACACGCCGACGCGCCGACATCAACAAAGATGGCGAGGTCAACATCAGTGATGTCAACTCAATCATCAACATTATCCTTGGCAGTTAAAATATCGGCATCTTATCCATTCAACTATAGACAATTATTTAAGACCATAATATGCTTGATTACATCAAAGGCAATATCGCTGAATTGACACCTACCTACGCCGTTCTTGATAATCACGGTATAGGCTACATCATCAATATATCGTTAACAACTTATGACGCCCTGCCAAAAGGCTCTGGAAATGAAGCTCTGCTATATGTCCACGAGGCTATCAGGGAAGACGCGCATCTGCTCTATGGCTTCGCCACCAAACGCGAGCGCGAAGCCTTCTTGCTTCTCATCTCCGTTTCTGGTGTCGGGCCCAACACGGCTCGTATGATTCTTTCATCGATGAGCGTCGATGAATTCTCACAAGCCATCATTTCAAATAACGCTGCCATGTTCAAAGCTGTCAAGGGTGTGGGGGCAAAAACGGCTCAACGCATAATAGTTGACCTCAAGGATAAAATAAAACCCGTAGGTAATCCGTTATTACAACAAACAAGTGATAAACCAGGAGAAGCCTTTGATGAAGCGCTCGCCGCTCTTGTCATGTTGGGATTTACACAACAGGCTTCACAGAAGGCCCTTAAGTCGTTGTTTTCCAGTCAACCAACATTGACTGTTGAACAAGCTATCAAACTCGCACTCAAGATGATGTGATGGTTGTGGAGTGGGGGACTTGCAGGCAGTAGGGAATTAGACGGTATCCGCTTTCTAAGACCTTACAAATCGCTTGTCAAGAAAATAACTAATGCTGAGTCGAAAAAAAATAATATTTGCTGTCATTATAGGCGCACTCATCGGCCTGTGGGCCGGTAATGAGTCTGTGCTGGCGCAATATGTCACCAGCACTTTACCACCGCCTCCGCCGCCTCCTGACATTCGCCAGTCTACACAACAGCAACAGAAACCTGCTTTGGACCTGCATTTCGATGTGAGGCCCACTATTCCTCGCAACTACAGTGACCTGCAAGGACAAGGCGAATATGCTGCTGACCTTAAGGACCCCTCCAACATCACAACCGTCGTCGAATTTGACCCCGAGATGGGTTGCTATGTTGTGCACACACGACTTGGCGACTATGACATTGTCACGCCCTACATCATGTCTCCTGACGAATTCAGCAATGGTGACTTCAGACAGTCCATGATGGAATATTACCGCCAGAAGAACGCCGAGAATGCACAGGATCAGGACAAAGACCCGTTTAACTTCCTGGATATGCAATTCGGCATGGGACCGCTCGAGACAGTCTTTGGCCCCGGTGGCGTACAGCTCAAGACGACTGGTTCGGTAGTCATCAATATGGGTGTGAAGAGCAACTCAACCGACAATCCTGCACTATCGGTATCTCAGCGCCGAAAAACTTATTTCGACTTTGATCAGAAAATTCAAGCCAACATCACTGCCACTGTGGGTGACAAGATGCGTTTCAACATGTCATACAATACAGGTGCCACCTTCGACTTTGACAGCAAGAACCTGAAATTGGCTTATGAGGGCAAAGAAGACGAAATCATCAAGAATATTGAAGCCGGTAATGTGAGCATGACGACTGGCTCCTCCCTTATCCACGGTAGCGCCGCCCTGTTCGGTATCAAAACAAAACTGCAATTCGGTAAACTCACCGCCACAGCTCTCGTCTCACAGCAGAACAGCGAGTCTCAGACCGTCAGCAGCCGTGGCGGCTCGCAAACAACAGAGTTCTACATTACAGCCGATAAATACGACCAGAACCGAAACTTCTTCCTTTCACACTTCTTCAGGGATCACTACGACGAATGGTGCTCTAAACTCCCTCTGGTGTCCTCAGGCGTTCAAATCAATCGAATCGAAGTGTGGATCACCAATAAACGCAACAACTACAATGAGTCCCGTAATATCATGGCATTCATGGATTGCGGTGAAGGCAGTGAGAAGAATATCAGCAATCATCACTGGATCGGTGTCGAGGGATCTATGCCCTTTAATAATGCCAATACCCTGATGACCGAAATCAAGGAGAACTATCCCGATGCCCGATTCATGAGTAAAGCATCTACAGCTCTCCTTCCATTGAAAGAATATGATTTCGAGGGTGGTAAGGACTACGAGAAAATCGAGAGTGCTCGTCTGCTCTCCTCATCCGAATACACCTTAAATGCCAGTCTGGGCTACATTATGCTTAAGACGGCCCTCGCCAGCGACGAAATTCTTGCCGTAGCCTATGAGTATACCTATGGAGGTCGCACTTATCAGGTCGGCGAGTTCTCCGGAGACATTACTTCGACCGAACAGTCCCTCTATGTGAAGATGCTGAAAGGAACGACATCTTCGCCCGATTTCCCCATGTGGGACCTTGCCATGAAGAATGTGTACGCCTTAGGCTCTTACCAAATCCAGAAGAGCCATTTTAAGCTCAATATCAAATACCTGAGTGACACTACAGGTAGCGAAATGACTTATATCCCTGCCGGGGCCATCAACGGAAAGCCCCTGCTTCAGGTGATGAATCTCGACCGTCTGGATGCCAACATGGAACCGAATATCGACGGACGCTTTGACTACATCGAGGGTTATACGATTCAATCATCAACCGGCAAGGTCATCTTCCCCGTCATTGAGCCTTTCGGCGAACATCTGCGCGAGCAATTCGGTGATGATGCTTTAGCCAAGAACTATATTTATACTGAGCTTTATGACTCAACTCTTACGGTAGCCCAGCAGTTTAGTGACAAGAACAAATTTGTCCTTGCCGGTGAATACCAATCCAGCTCCGGTAGCGTCATCAGGCTCAACGCCACCAATGTGGCCCGAGGCTCAGTCATTGTTACTGCCGGAGGTGTGACGCTGACCGAGAACAGCGACTACACTGTCGACTACACGATGGGTACTGTGACCATCACCAACCAGAGCATTATCGACGCTGGTACAAATATCAGCGTGTCGCTTGAGAACCAGTCGACCTTCAGCATGCAACGCAAAACCCTTCTGGGTTTGGATCTGGATTATGCCTTTAACAAGAATTTCCATGTCGGCGCCACAGTCATGCACTATGGCGAAAAGGCCATAGGCGATAAAGTGGCTATCGGTAGTGAGCTTGTTAACAACACCATCTGGGGTGTGAATGTATCTTACAACACACAATTCATGTGGCTCACGAATCTGCTGAACAAGATTCCCACTGTGAATGCCGTTGCCCCATCAAGCCTGAACTTCCTGGGAGAGTTTGCACAGCTTGTGCCTCATCAGGGCAAGACTGGTTCTAATTCGGGCAGTTCCTACATTGATGACTTTGAATCCACCCAATCGGGTATTGATATGCGCTCGCCTTATTCCTGGCAGCTCTCGTCAATTCCTTATGACCCGTCAGCCTCGGCTATTTTCCCTGAAGCCGCACTGAACAACGATGTGGCTTCAGGCAAGAATCGTGCGTTGTTGTCATGGTACTATGTGGACCGCCTGTTCACCCAGCGTAATTCTTCCTATGCTCCGGGTTATATTAAGAATGACTTGGACGCCTTGTCCTATCCTTATGCCCGTGAGGTCGCATTCAGTGAGGTGTTCCCCGGCCGTGAGCTCAACTATGGTGAGTCTTCGGTGATTCAAACGCTCAACCTCTCTTTCTATCCGCGTGAGCGTGGCCCGTATAATTTCGATGGAACCAATGTTGACCAGGAGGGCTATCTACTCAATCCAGAGACACGCTGGGGTGGCATTATGCGCAAAATTGATAACACCAATTTTGAACAATCAAATATCGAATATATCCAATTCTGGCTCCTCGATCCATTTATGGATCCTGATTTGAACAACCAGGATGGAGGTTCGCTATATTTTAACTTGGGTGAGGTGAGTGAGGATATCCTGAAAGACGGACTCAAGAGTTACGAGAACGGCTTGCCCATCAACGGCGACTCCACTTATGTATCTAATACCGTTTGGGGTAAGGTTTCCTCACAGACCTCGTTGACCTATGCATTTGACAACACCAATGGCGCCCGCATCCTCCAGGATGTCGGTCTTGACGGACTCTCAACAGCCGAGGAGCTGCAGTATCCTACCCATGTCAACTTCTTGAATGAACTGCGTGCAGTACTGCCCGAATCCACTGTGTCGGCCATGCAGAATGATCCATTCTCGCCATTCAATGACCCTGCCAGCGATAATTACTCATTCTATCGCAATAACTATTACGACCAACAGAAGTACACCATCAATGAGCGTTACAAGCACTATAACGGCACCGATGGTAACTCTTTATCGCAGAACGATGCGATGGACGGCCAATATCAGACATCCCGTTCAACGCCCGATGTCGAAGACATCAACCAAGATAACACGCTCAATGAATATGAGCGCTATTTCCAATACCATGTAGCCATCCATCCTGACTCGATGCAGGTGGGCATGAATTTCATCACCGACAAGCAGGTGGCCAATGTGCATACCCGTAATGGAGAGACCCAGCGGGCTACATGGTACCAGTTTACCATTCCACTTGTCAGCTATGATAAAAAGGTGGGCTCCATTCAGGATTTCTCGACCATCCGCTTCATGCGCATGTTTATGACAGGCTTCCGTTCTACGACCCACCTGCGTTTTGCTTCGCTCGAACTTGTTCGTGGCGAGTGGC
Organism: Muribaculaceae bacterium; assembly: GCA_017619255.1. Taxonomy (GTDB): domain Bacteria; phylum Bacteroidota; class Bacteroidia; order Bacteroidales; family Muribaculaceae; genus Sodaliphilus. Next base: position 12,585 of record JAFZSS010000251.1, on the reverse strand, counting down.
GCAACTACAAGTATAACCTCAATATGCGTGGAGATCAGCCCGCTAACGGTACCATCAGCATCAATACTGTGAATATTGAGGAAAATGCTTCACGAGAACCGGTCAACTATGTCCTTCCGCCGGGAGTGTCCCGCATCATCGACAGCGGACAATCACAGATCACTCAGCTTAACGAGCAGTCCATGCAGCTCGCAGTAAACGACCTTGATGCAGGAGATGCCCGCGGTGTGTATCGCAACACCGATCTCGACTTGAGAACTTACAAGCGCCTGCAGATGTTTGTCCACAACGAGGCAATCATCGGCAACGAGACCAACCTGCGCAACGGTGATGTCTCGCTCTTCATCCGCTTGGGCTCTGATGTGAAGAACAACTACTATGAGTACGAAATCCCCTTGACGATAACACCTCCGGGACGCTATAGCACCAACAGCTCCAGTGACCGTCTCAAAGTATGGCCCGAGGAGAATATGCTCGATATCAACCTTGATGTTCTCGTCAATGCCAAGAAGCACCGAAATGCCGATAAGATGGCGGGTATTGATGGCGTTGGGTACGCATTGCGTTATCAGGATGTTGACGATGACCATCCCAATAATAAGGTCTATGTCGTGGGTAACCCGTCATTAAGCAAGGTGCGTGTGATGCTTATTGGTGTTCGCAACAATTCACCCACGACCAAGAGCTGCGTCGTTTGGGTGGATGAGCTGCGCGTGACCGACTTCGACAGCGAGGGCGGCTGGGCAGCCAAGGCATCCATGACTCTTAACATGAGTGACATCGCTACGGTCAATTTGGGCTACCATAAAGAGACCGAGGGCTTCGGATCGGTGGATCAGAGCCTCTCGCAACGCCGCCTGGACAATTATGACCAGTACAATATCGCAGTACAGTCCGACCTGGGGCGCTTCATTCCTGAAATGGTGAAACTGCATGCGCCCATCTATTACTCCTACAGTAATGAGAGAATCACGCCCAAGTACAACCCGTTGGATCAAGATGTGAAACTCAATGAGGCTGTAGACATCTGTGAAACCAAGCAGCAAAAAGACAGCATCATGGAGTATGCTGTCACTCAGCGCACGGCAAAGAACTTCTCGATATCAGGTCTCAAGTTTGATGTGAAGACCATGAAGAATCCCATGCCTTGGGATCCCGCCAATTTCTCGTTCAGCTACTCTTTCAACAAGCAGCACATGAACGATCCCGAGAATGTATATGAGAACACCAATGACTACCGAGGCAGCATGCAGTACAGCTGGACTCCTTACGCCAAGCCGTTCAAACCATTCTCTCATTTCATCGACGAGAAGAACAAGGACATGAAATTCTTCCGCGATTGGGAGTTCCACTGGTTGCCCAACAATATTGCGTTCAGTACCAACATCTCCAGATACTACTACGAGCAACAGACGCGCAACGAGACGGGCATCGATATCGAACTTCCTGTCTCGGTGAGCAAGAATTTCCTGTGGGACCGCCAATTTGCCCTTTCATGGAATTTCACTAAGTCATTGACGGCAACATTCAACAGTAACACGACGGCTCATATCCTTGAGCCGGTGGGACAAGTCAACCGCAAACTCTTCCCTGACGCCTATCGTGACTGGAGAGACTCTGTGATGATGTCGATACGCGATTTGGGAACGCCGTGGGCTTACAACCAGAACTTCACCGTGAACTACAAAGCGCCATTCAACCAGATTCCTATCATAAGCTGGATAAATGTCAATGCATCCTATAACTCCACTTATCGTTGGGATCGCGGAACATCGATTCAAGGCATCTCATCTGGTAACGCAATTGCCAATCAGACAGCTCGTTCAATAGACGGTCGCTTAGCGCTGGACCAGTTCTACTCTAAGATCCCGTATCTCAAAAAGGTTGACGAACGATTCACCGGAAAGAATACTAACCGCTCCAAGACACAAAAGAAAGAAAAGCCAAAGAAATTCAACCGTACAGTCAAGTTGAGTCCTGACTCCGCCGTTGTCATCAGTCATAAACTGGGTGTGAAGAATGTGAAGGTAAGCGCCACCACCACCGATGACAAGCCCTTTAAAGTCGAATACAAGGTAGTGGATAAGGACAATGTACAGATAACCACGCTCGGCGACGAGAACCTCAAGTTCACAATTACCGAGATACAGAAGGCTGAGACCAAGAATTTCTTCACCGAGGCAGCCCAGTATACCTGCCGCCTGTTGATGAGTGTGCGTGCCATCAATGTGCGCTGGAAGCACACGACATCGCTCAATGTGCCGCAGTTTATTCCTGAAATCGGTGATATCTTTGGTCAGTCAACTCACTATGATGTGATGGCTCCCGGTTTGGACTTCGCTTTCGGTTTTGCCGGAAGGTCATATATCGACAAAGCACTTGACCGCGGATGGCTGATGGGAGACCAGACCCAAACGACACCTGCCATCTATGGCAACACTAAGGAGTTTAATGCTGAAATTCAGCTGGAGCCGATTGCAGGACTGAAAATCACGCTCACCGGCAATCGCACTGACAACCGCACGAGTCAGATCCAATTCATGTATGCCGACCCGACAGTTACTTACGGTGGCAGTTATACGAAGACCCACATGGCACTGGCCACGGCACTCAAGACCTTTAAAGCCGACGATAATTACCGCAGCGAGGCGTTTGACAAGTTCTTGAGCAATATACCCATCATTACCGACCGCTTGCAGCAACAGTATATGGGCACCAAATATCCTGAGCGAGGCTTCTTCCAGGGAACAGGAATGGCGGGTAATACCTATAGTCTTGATAACGGAACTGTCAATCCCTCCAGCAGTGATGTGCTCATCCCAGCATTTATGGCGGCATACTCCGGAAAGGATGCCAACAAAGTAGACCTCAACCCGTTCCCCGGCTTCAAGAGCATACTCCCCAACTGGCGTGTGACCTACGACGGCTTGATGCGCATCCCGTTCTTTAAACGCACATTCAAGTCATTCAACCTCACTCATGCCTACCAGTGTGTTTACAATGTTGGTCAGTTCAGCTCGTTTACCGACTGGGTTACCATCGGCGACGGTCTCGGTTTCACTCAGGATGTACTTACTGGTGGTGCCATTCCCTCGTCACCCTATAACATCGCGTCAATAACATTGACCGAGAAGTTTGCTCCGCTTATCGGATTTAATGCAACGCTCTTCAACGACATTACAATCAATGCCCAGTATGATGACCAACGCACGCTGACGCTCAACTCATCTGCAGGACAGCTTGTCGAGGCCTCAAGCCAGTCATTCACCTTGGGCGGCAGCTACAAGATAGCTAATTTCAATAAGGTGCTCAAGCTTAAGACCCAACAGCAGAATGTTAACAACGACCTTACTTTCAATCTCAATGTGAAGATGTCGAGCAACACAGCACTCATCCGCAAGATTGAGAGCAACACGGCACAAGCCACTAGCGGAACGCGCACATGGAGTGTCAACTTCACAGCCAACTATGTAGTGAGCAAGCGCATCACTATGGGCGCTTACTTTGACTATCAGACCAATATGCCATTGGTATCCACGACATCCTATCCAACGACAAGCAGTAATTACGGTCTGTCCATTAACATGTCACTCGTTAAATAACCCGCATCATCCAACCTCATGATACTCAGCCTAACAGTCTATACAGGTACGGCCCTTCTGATGGCTTGGCTCGGGTATCATGCGAGTCAGCGAGAGAGACGGCTGATGGCAAAGGGTGGGGCAGAATTACCCTTTGCTTCATGGGAGATTATCACCGCCATACTCATCTATGTGGCTGTATCAGCGGCACGCTGGCTCACTTCATGGGATTACAACATGTATTACAACTACTTTGTAACCATGCAATCCACTGGAGTGTACTCCCGCGAGAATTTTGAGCCCGGCTTCTCGTTGTTGACGATAGCCATGGCCCGTGCCGGATTCCATTTCTCTGCATATTTCGCTTTTTGGGCATTGACGCAGATCACATTATTGTATTATGCGCTGCGACACCGCAAGGTGCTGTTGCCGTGGATTGCCATGTGTGTGTTCCTAGGACCGTATTACATCTTCTGGATGGGATTCATCAGGCAATCAGTAGTCGAATGCCTCTTTGTTCTGATGGTGGAACTCATCGTCAGACGCAAGTTCTGGATATACCTGCTCCTCACATTGATAGCAGTGTCTATCCACAAGATGTGCATCCTGTTTGTGCTGCTGTATTTCGTGCCCATGATTCCAGTCTCCCAAAAGGCCAGTCGCTGGATTTCCTTGATAGCTGTCATAGCATGTGTGCTATTGGGGTCTTTCCCTCAGTGGCTCCGTGTGCTGTTCGACCACATTGGCCGGTTTGCCGACATCCTGGGCTATGGCCACTATTACCGCCTGTTCCTATCAGATAATCTGGAGTATGCTTTCCGCGGTGTGATGGGCCCGTCAAGATTGTGCCCGCTTTTGTCGCTTCTCATTATCATCTGGTATTACCCAGCGATTAAGCGCTCAACATCACCCGATGCCTGGCTGTCTGCCATTTATCGCTTCTCTCTGTTGTACATGTGCTACATCAATCTGTTTGCCAACACGACACAATATTTGAGCCGTCCAGGCGAACTCATGAGAGGGTGTTTCCTGGTCATGGTGTGCTATGCGTTGCATTACCTGTGGCAACGGCGCCTGTGGTGGCCGTTTGCCGTGATGGCATTCTGCAACTTCTATTATGTCTTCTATGAGATGGCCAAGGCGCACTTCACCCCGGCAAGCATCTACACGCCAGCCATGTACCACACCTTCCTCTTCTGATAAGGCTGAATACAAAAACAAGAAACCCGCTTTTAGGCAGGTTTCTTGTTTTAAACGATTTGAGCAATAACTTTTTCTTGCCACCAAACTTATCGTAGCTGATGTTCTCTTCATTGAACTTGTCCTTGGGCGCGGGTGACTCATCGGGATAACCGACGCGAACTACAACCACGGGAACGATGTTCTGGGGGCAGTTAAGCACGTTAGCAACTTCGCTGACGCGTTCCATTGCAGGATAGACACCTGTCCAGACAGCGCCCAAACCTAATGCGTGGGCGGCAAGCAGCAGGTTTTCGGTCGCAGCCGATACATCCTCGACCCAGAAGTCGGGCAACTTCATCTTTCCATCAGGCGTGGTGGTCTTGTCGGTGTCACCGCACACGGCAATCAGCAAGGGGGCATTGGTGGGTTGTTTGCCTGAGAGAAGGCCGATGGTCTCCTTGTCAGTAATCACGATGAAGTGCCACGGTTGCAGGTTGACTGCAGTGGGGGCTGCCATGGCGGCCTTGAGCATAATATCGATTTTCTCCTGCTCAACAGGCTGATCCTTGTACTTGCGGATACTCGTACGCGACATGATGTTCTCGATAGCGGCTTGGCCCTTATCCTGGCCTTCAGTGCCGGTGCTTTTTTCGCCCTCGTTGCCTTGGGTCGTGCATGCGCCCAGCGTAAGCACGAGGACAGCAAATGTAAAAAAAAACTTTTTCATCTGGTTCTTGATTTTAAAACATATCATGTTTATTGTGTCAAAATGTCATAGAAAGTTCTAGGCAAAGCGACATTGTCAAGCGACAGCGCTTCTGCAAAAAGAGGCGCGATTTCCTCGTCCTTGAAACCGGCAATGCCACACCCGATGCGTGTCACATAGAAAAACAGATCCGGCCTGGCCAGCGCAAACTGGATAAACTCATCCACATAGGGCTTGATGACATCAACGCCACCATGCATCGTGGGGATGGCATAACTCTGGCCCTGCAAGCCCACGCCTTGACCCCAAATCGCCCCAAAATGATTCATCGCGGCACGGGCCGCACCGCCAGCGTGGAACCCACCCAGATTGCTGCCAAACACAAATACCTCATTAGGAGCCAAGGCACTAATTCTTTCAGGCGTGAATGGTCCCAGAGACCCACCTGTTACCTTATTATTCTCATCCATATTCCCTTGTTGCTTAATTATGTAAGGCAGTACAATCGTCCTCACTCGATTTGCAAAGTTAGTGTTTTGGGGTTATAAAACAAAAAAAACGGCATGATTTTTGCTTATGTAAATTAAAATCCATCAAGAGAGTTTCTATTTGTAAATTATTATGTATCTTTGCACCCGCAAAAACTGAAAATGAGCATCTGGCGTAACATATTTTGTGTCATCACCTCGCCCAAATATGGGTGGGAGGTGATTAATGAGTCGAACATCCCGATAGGTCAAGTACTGCGTCATGCCTACTTGCCCCTGTTGTGTGTATTGGCTTTGTCATGCTTTGTGCCCATGTTCTATGATCGGACCATATCGTTCAGCACCTCGTTGATGAACGGCATCATCCTGTTCTCATCATTCTTCATCAGCTATTATATCATCATATATCTGTTAGGAGGCTTTTATCCAGAGCTGGTAAAGACAGAAGGGAGTACGGCACGCCTGAACGATTATATCCTCTATAACCTCATCTTCCTGGTGCTGCTCATGATCTTCAGCAAGCTGCTGCCCAGTGATTTCACGCCTGTCCTCTTCCTGATGGTTTATCTGCCGTGGATGGCCTACCGAGGCACCGACCACCTGTTCGTCAAGAAGGAAAAAGTGGTCAAGTTTGTGGTCATCTCGTCTCTGCTCTTGCTGGGCCTGCCTTTTGCGCTGAGGGAAATCCTCGGTTTATTCACCATTTAACCGAAGACTAATAACTATGGCAAAGAATAACAACCATAATAACCCCGCGGTCAACATCAAGAACAGGAGGGCCACCTTTGATTACGAAATCATCGAGACCTTCACTGCCGGAATTGTGCTGACTGGAACCGAAATCAAGTCCATCCGTCAAGGCAAATGCGGCTTGACCGATACCTATTGCATGGTGATTAATGGCGAGGTTTGGGTCAAGAACATGTATATCGCCGAGTACAGCTACGGCTCGTACAACAACCACACGACACATCGCGACCGCAAACTGCTGCTCAACCGCAAGGAAATCCGCCGTATTGCCAAGGAAAACATGCAGCCGGGTAATTCCATCGTTCCGCTGCGTCTCTTCATCAACGAACGGGGACTGGCCAAGCTGGTCATCGCCATCGCACGAGGCAAAAAGCAGTATGACAAGCGCCAAAGCATCAAGGAGCGTGAGGACAAGCGTTCCATCGACCGCATGTTCAAACATTAAAGTCGATAGATTACCACTGCTGAAGAAAACAATAGCATAAAAGAAAAATGATAGGTTGGCTTTTCTTAGTGATAGGCCAACCGATCTTTATCTAATACACATAAATCTCTTCATCCTTCAACTTGATTAGAAAAAAAACATTACTTTTGCAATATCATAGAATAACGGATTATACTCATAAAAATTTAACTGATCATGAAAGGTTTACGACAAATCATGCTTATCGGTTATGCGATCATGGCACTTACCATGGCAGCCGAACAACCTGACCCAATCATCTCATCGATTAATGATGCCTACCAACAGGCTAAAGCGGCCATAAAGAAAAACAAGGGCATGGGCAACGAAATGGTGACTACACTCGAGTATACGGTCTTGGGTAAAGGTAAAACAACCGAGAGTCTCCACTTCTATTTCAACTCCGTACAGGGCACTTATCTGCTCACCGATGACGAAGACCCACATTTCATCTACTATCCCCTGTACTTCGTCACCCGCAGTTATAATATCGGTAAGCAGAAATACTACGAGGAATATCTATTCGACTCCTCGTCTCAGCGACTGTTGTTCGTATCGACACAAGACTATGATGAAAACGGCAAACGCTTCGACCGTCAATTGTATTACCACGACGGAAGCATCTACTATGTCATCGGCCCCGCATCTACATCTAATATGGATGAATTTGTCATCTATCAGGCAGATGATCTTAGACGCGCGTTCGACTGTATTATCAGGAATCCAAAAGAATAAAGCACATGAGGCGCTGGTCGCTTCATATGCCTAAAAAAATAAGAATAGTCAATAGTTGAGGCTTGCGCCCACTATTGACTATTCTCTTTTTTATTTTCAGTTGGAGCTTATCCCAGGAAACCCAGGAGCACACCAGCGGCAACAGCCGAACCAATCACACCGGCCACATTGGGACCCATGGCGTGCATGAGCAAGTAGTTGCTGGGGTCAGCCTTCAAGCCCTGGTCGTTACTGATGCGAGCAGCCATGGGAACGGCCGACACACCGGCATTGCCAATCAGCGGGTTCAACTTCTTGCTCTTCGGCAAGAGGAGGTTGAAGAGCTTCACAAACAGCACACCCGAGCAGGTGGCGATGACAAAGGCGCAGAAGCCCAAGAAGAAGATAAAGATGGTCTCCTTGGTCAAGAACTGTGACGCCTGGGTCGAAGCACCCACGGTCATACCCAACAGGATGGTCACGATGTCGGTCATCGCGTTGCTGGCGGTGTGAGCAAGACGCTTGGTCACGCCACTCTCACGCAACAGGTTGCCGAAGAACAGCATACCCAACAGGGGTATTGCCGACGGAACGACAAAGCAGGTCAACAGCAGACCGAAAATCGGGAAGATGATTTTCTCCAGTTGGCTGACCTTGCGGGCAGGTTTCATACGCATCTTGCGCTCCTTCTCGGTCGTTAACAGACGCATGATGGGTGGCTGAATCACTGGCACAAGCGCCATGTAACTGTAGGCACTCACGGCAATAGCACCCATCAGATTCGGTGCCAGTTTAGCTGACAGGAAGATTGCAGTGGGACCGTCAGCGCCACCGATGATGGCGATGGCGCCAGCCTGGTCGGGCATAAAGCCCAAGAACAGGGCAATCATGTAGGCGCCAAAGATGCCGAACTGCGCAGCGGCACCCACAAGCATCAACTTAGGATTGGCAAGAAGGGCGCTGAAGTCGGTCATAGCACCGATACCCAAGAAGATGAGCGGTGGGTACCAGCCGTTGCGCACACCTTGATATAAGATGTTGAGCACGGAGCCCTCCTCATAGATGCCGATCTCGTTGCCCGGTTGGAACGGAATGTTGCCAATCAGGATACCAAAGCCGATGGGAACAAGCAGCATAGGTTCAAAATCATGCTTGATGGCGAGGTAGATGAAGAACATACCCACCAGAATCATGATCAGGTTAGTGTATTCAAAGTTGTAGAATCCGGTAAAATGCCAGAAGTCCTGCAACTTGTTCAACAGGAAATTTTCAAGCAGTACCATAATCAGTGGATGTCAATTTGTTAACCGATGACCATGATTGTGTTACCCTCGAGTACCGAGTCTTCCTTCGATACCTCGATGCTCTTGACAGTGCCGTCAACGCCGGCGTGGATCTCGTTACCCATCTTCATGGCTTCGAGGATGCACACCACGTCGTCGGCCTTTACCTGCTGGCCTTCTTTCACAAAGATTTCCTTAATCACGCCGGGAAGCGGTGACTCGATCACATGACCACCAGCGGCAGCGGGTGCAGCCTTGCGGGCGGGCTTGGGAGCAGCCGCGGGTGCCTCGCTCACGGCAACGCGCTTAACGGCGGGAGCGGCCTTGGGCTGCTCGGGCAACTCAACTTCATAAGGGGTGCCGTTGAGTTGGATATGGGCGATATTGCCCTCAATGTTGTCGATGGCAACCGTGTACTCGTTACCATTGATCTTATATTTATATTCCTTCATGAGTGAATGATTTTTATTGATGATTATTTCTTGATAACGGGTAATTCACGCATCAGGCCGGGCTTGGTGGCCCAAGTGGAGCCGTCACGAGGAGTGAGGGTCAAGACGCCGCTCTCCTCGTCGTGGGCATTGAGATGCTGGTAGAGCGCGAAGCAGATGGCGGCCATAGCCTCTTCGTTGAGGTCGCCGGCAGTGGCTGCTGTATCAGCAACGGGAGCCATGACGGGTGCATCGGCTTTCTGCTTATCCTCGACCGGCAGGTTGCGGCTAGCGAACTTGCCGAACAGTTTGAAGCAGATGTAAAGCAGCGCCAGGGCACTGAACACAACCGACATTGCCAACAGGGCAATCCAGTAGCCGTGGGGATCTTCTTCACGGAACCTCTCAATGTTCTCGTTCACCTCTCGGGCATTGTAGTTGCCCTTGGTGATGGCGGTGCTGAGGTCTTTGCCGTCTTTTACGGTCCAATGGGTCTGATTGTCGCCCAGTACACTGGGCAAGCGGCCTTCTTTCTCGATGGCATAGGTCTCGCCGGGCTTGAGCGTCGCGGGGATAGTTATCTCGTCAACCAGGTCACCGTTCACATCATACAGGGCGATATAATTGTCCTGGCCAGCCTTCAGGGTAAAGGGCAGGTGGAATGTACCTGCCTTTACATCACCGTCGGCTTCCATGACAAAGTGGGTGCGAGGTGCAATCTTGGTGTTGCGCTCGTCGCCACGCGGAATCTCATAGATTTCAGTCGGACGCTCCTTGCACCACTCAATCAACACCTTGTTGGGCTTTACCTTGGAAGTGTCCGTCACGGCCTTGATGTGGTTCTTAACCTCATCTTGGCTCATCGTGGTGATGAACATCTTCTCGACGGCATTGGTGCTGTAGGACGAGTTATAGAACTCAATCCAGCCGTTGCCGCCCGTGCTGTCCTGCTGCACCATCACCTCGTTGATGCGCACATTTTTACGGCCTTGGGCCAATGTGGGCAGTGCAAGGATGGCACACAGCAGTATCAATGTCAATACTCTTTTGCTCATAACAGTTTTCAGTTTTGAGTCATCAGCTAAAAGCTAATTGCTAACAGCTAAAAGCTTATTACAAAGGAATATTGCCGTGCTTCTTGGCAGGGTTGGTTAACTTCTTGGTACGCAAAACCTCAAGGGCACGAATCACGCGGAAACGGGTGTTGCGCGGCTCAATCACATCATCGATGTAGCCATAGCGGGCTGCATTGTAAGGCGTGCAGAAGAGGTTGTTGTACTCGTCCTCCTTGTCTTGGATGAACTTCTTGCCTTCGTCGAGCAGTTCCTTGGCCTTGGCTTCGTCGCCAGCGGTCTTGGCCTCCTCGGCCTGAACCTTGAAGTTCTTGCTCTCCTTGGCATACAGAATCTCGGCAGCACCTGCGGCACCCATCACGGCGATCTCAGCGCTGGGCCAAGCGTAGTTCAAGTCACCACGCAGCTGCTTGCAACTCATCACAATGTGCGAGCCGCCATAGCTCTTGCGCAAAGTAACAGTCACCTTGGGCACGGTAGCCTCACCATAGGCATAGAGCAACTTGGCTCCGTTCATGATCACGGCATTATATTCTTGGCCGGTACCGGGCAAGAAGCCAGGAACATCAACTAGGGTAACCAAAGGGATGTTGAAAGCATCGCAGAAACGAACGAAGCGACCGCCCTTCTTTGAAGCATTCACATCCAGTACGCCAGCCATGCAGTTAGGCTGGTTGGCGACAACGCCCACTGCCTGACCATTGAAACGGGCAAAGCCCACGATAATATTCTTGGCAAAGTCCTTGTGAACTTCGAGGAATTCACCGTTATCAACAATAGCGCTGATCACCTCATACATGTCATAAGGATCGTTGGCGCTCTCGGGGATGATATTGTTCAGAGCATCCTCCACGCGGTCGATGGGATCGGTGCACTCCACACGGGGAGTCTCCTCCATATTATTGCTGGGCATGTAGCTCAACAGTTTCTGGATAATGGCGATTGCCTCTTCCTCTGTCTCTGCGGCAAAGTGAGCCACACCGCTCTTGCTGGCATGAACGCCGGCACCACCCAACTGCTCCTGTGTCACATTCTCGCCGGTCACGGTCTTTACCACCTTCGGGCCGGTAAGGAACATGAAGGAGATGCCCTTGGCCATGATGATGAAGTCGGTCAGGGCAGGGGAGTAAACGGCACCACCGGCACAGGGGCCAAGGATGGCGCTGATCTGGGGAATCACACCCGAGGCGTTGATGTTGCGCTGGAAAATCTCGGCATAGCCAGCCAAGGCGTTAACGCTCTCTTGGATGCGGGCACCGCCCGAGTCATTCAGGCCAACTACAGGTGCGCCCTGCTTCATGGCGAGGTCCATCACCTTACACATCTTCAACGCCATCGTCTCGCCCAGCGAGCCGCCAATGACGGTGGCATCCTGTGCGAACACATATACCAAACGGCCACCAACGGTACCGAAACCGGTAACTACGCCGTCGCCGTCATAGGTCTTCTTCTCCATGCCGAAGTTGGTGCAACGGTGCTGAACAAACATGTCCAACTCCTCAAAACTGCCCTCGTCAAGGAGCATATTGATGCGCTCACGGGCAGTGAATTTGCCCTTCTCGTGCTGCTTGGCTATGGCTTTTTCGCCACCGCCCATGCGTGCTTTCTCGCGACGCTCGATCAGCTCTTGGATTTTATCAAGTTGTTTTCCCATTATAATATAAGTTTTCAGGGTTACAAGCTAAACTCCTAATTATTTATTGGGGTTTTCACAGAGTTCTACAAGCGCGCCACAAGTCGTCTTGGGGTGAAGGAAAGCGATATTCAGGCCCTCTGCGCCCTTGCGGGGCTGGGCGTCAACGACACGGCCACCCTTCTCCTGTACCTCGGCCAGGGCGTTGGCAACACCGTCTTCAACGGCAAAAGCGATGTGCTGGATACCTCCACGGCCACCGTTCTTCTCGATGAACTTGG
>JAFZSS010000250.1 GCA_017619255.1 Muribaculaceae bacterium | reverse complement strand
CTGCCTGCGCTGTGGCGTCCACTATCTGGACACCGCCAACTATGAGCCCCGGGACGAGGCTCACTTTGAGTACAGCTGGCAGTGGGCCTACCGCGAGCGCTTTGAAAAGGCTGGATTGACGGCCATCCTGGGCTGCGGTTTCGACCCGGGCGTGAGCGGCGTCTATACGGCCTATGCCGCCAAGCACCACTTCGGTGAGATGCACACGCTCGACATTGTGGACTGCAACGCCGGCAACCACGGCAAAGCCTTTGCCACCAACTTCAACCCCGAAATCAACATCCGCGAGATCACCCAAAAAGGCCGCTACTGGGAGAACGGCAAGTGGGTAGAGACGGGTGCGCTGGAAATTCACAAGCCGCTCACCTACCCCATGATCGGGCCGCGCGAGAGTTACCTGATGTACCACGAGGAGCTGGAGTCGCTGGTCATCAACTTCCCCACCATCAGGCGTGCGAGGTTCTGGATGACCTTTGGCGAGGAATACCTGACCCACCTGCGCGTGATCCAGGACATCGGCATGGCCAGCATCGAGCCCATCAACTACCAGGGCATGGAAATCGTGCCGCTGCAGTTCCTCAAGGCCGTGTTGCCCAACCCGCAAGACCTGGGCGAGAATTACACCGGCGAGACCAGCATCGGTTGCCGCATCAGCGGTATGGACAAGGAAGGCAAGCCGCTCACCTATTATATTTATAACAACTGCGACCACCACAAGGCCTATGAGGAGACCGGCATGCAGGCCGTGAGCTATACCACCGGTGTTCCCGCCATGACAGGCGCGATGATGTTCCTCAAGGGGTTGTGGCGCAAACCGGGCGTGCACAATGTCGAGGAGTTTGATCCCGATCCGTTCCTGGAGGTGCTCAACAAGCAGGGTCTGCCCTGGCACGAGCAGTTCAACATCGACCTGGAAGCATAAAACAAGAGGCGCTCGCAAGCGCCTCTTGTTTTAGTTTAGAGCTTAGAGTTTAAAGTTTAGAGGGTGTATTACTGAAGCCTGAAATCAATTTCTTGTCGGCAGCGCACCAGTCAAGTGTGGGCAACTTGTCCCACGGCAACCATCGGCTGGAAGCGTGCTCACGCATCGTGAATGCTGTCGTCAATGCCGTGCAGCGATAGGCCGTCAGGGTGATAGTAAAATCAGGGTAGTCATGAGTCACCGTGGCCAAAAGCTCATGCACCTCGACATCAAGGGCCATCTCCTCAAGGAGTTCACGGTGCAGGGCCTGCTCGGGCGTTTCACCCTCCTCGACCTTGCCACCAGGGAACTCCCAACGGTGGCTGGTGTAGCTGTAGCGTGTCGTGCCTCGCTGCATGCACAGCACCTTGCCGTCGACCTCGACGACGGCAGCCACGACATTGTAGTGCTTGCGCCGCTTCATCACTTCACCAGAGCCTTGCCGGCATCTTCCCATGCGATAACCCCACCGTCAAGATTGGACACCGTCAAACCTTGTGTTGCCAGTTGGATGGCGGCACGGGCACTGCGGCGACCGCTGCGGCAATAGACAGCCACGGGGCGCTCATGGTCAAGCAGCGCCATCGCCTTTTCCACAAACGAGGAATCGTTCACATCAACCAGAGCGGCGCCAGCGATGTGCCCCTCGTCATACTCATCACGGGTGCGCACATCAAGCAACTGCACATTTTCATCGGCAATGAGTGTCTGGAAATCATCGACACCCAAGTTCTCGAATGAAGCATGGGGTGAGTACTGATTGGACCGCTTGCCAAACCGCATGACACAACTGACACACATGACAGCGACAACTGCCATTAAAGCCAACAACAATATAGTCTTGATACTCATCATATTCTTTAATCTGACAGGACAAAGGTACAACTTTTTTTCATGACACGCGCCACTTTTGAACCTTTTGGCTTAATTTTTGCAGCGATGATGACGGTATGAATTTTCCTTAAAAACTTTTTTTGAAACGATCTTTTCAACATCTGCCACAAAATGGCAGATGCTTGACCTACCTTCGCCTCGTAATGAAAAAAGAAAGTTTTTTTCTGTTACGCAGAAAGGCTGCGCACCTGGCGCCTTACCTTTGCAAAGCGAAATGAGCGGCCCCTACCAAAAAACGCTATTCGGCGTAAATGGTTCCTTGAAATTTGGTTTTTTCGATTTTTTTTCTTATCTTTAACCTAACAAATTTTCAGAAAGCATGACAGTGAGCATCTCAACCAACAGTCCCGACAGCGTCTACCGCTTCCGCAACTACTTCGCCAACAAAGATGTCAGTTGCATGATTTGTAATGATGAGAGCGAAGTTTCGCTCTTCGACCTCAATGCCCGTGAAGCCGAGTTTCTGCTCAACGCCTTCACCAAGCATTTCCACTTGCGCCGCATCGCGCAATTAGCCCACGCTTCATAAACCGTCGTTGCTCTCACACAAGCAACGCGGTGTGCCCACAGGAAAAAAAGTTGCCATGTCCACAGCCGCACATGAGGCTCTATCCCAATAGTTTACAAAAACGGCACAAAAAAAGTGCCTGGTGTTTTTGAATTTTTTTTAATGATGTTTCTATTTATAGAGTGTAACACGATTTATTCACGACAAAACAAATTAATGATTATGACGACGATTAAAACTTCTTCTTACAAAACCTACAACCGCATTCACAACTACCTCTACAACAAAAACATCGAGTGCTGGGGTGACCTCGAAAACCTTTCAATCAGTTTTTTCAACCTCACGAGAAAAGAAACTGACCTACTCCTGAAAAAACTTGTCAAGCATTTCCACTTGACACCTTGCACGCAACGATCCCTCGCCGCTTGAGCGACCTTACATTATCGACTTCAGCTAACAGTCTTTCAATGAGAGACTGATTAGGGAGCCTGTCCGCCCGACGCCGCTGTGCCCGTTCTCCACCGGGCACGGCAGTCCTGTCACCGCCATCAATTCAAACGAATAAAACAACAGGAAAACAATGAAGAAAGAAAGCAAGACACAAGAGAAAGTAACAAGCGCAAAAAAAGTCAAAACCACCGACGCGCAAGAGACAATCACACTCTTGCAGGCCATCGGACGCATCGTGGAGGGAGCAAGGGATTCTAAACTGTCCGACAACTTCATGAGGCAGTATAAGCGAGAAATCCGGCTCATAGCCGACGCCTATGGCATCACGCCGCGACAGGCGGTCCTGTTTTGCATCACGCTGGAATGCGGCCCCTATAGTGTGTATTTCAACGAGTTGGCACGCTTCCTCGACATGAACAATGTGGCGAGTCTGTCATTCGGCGCTGACATCAATGACATGATTAAGCGACGAATCCTGCGCTACCGCGACAAGGACAAAGACGCCTTCTCGGTCCGCGACACGGTGGTGAACGGCCTCAGAGAGAACCAAGCCATCATCGCACCCACAGTCATTGTCGAGGACTGTGACACCTTGTTTGAAATCATGGACACATGGTTCAGCCGATGGAGTGACAACGAACCCAACATCGATGAAGTGGTCGAAGACCTGCTGAGGCTCTTCAAGGACAATAAGGAAATCGGCTTTGCGCAGAAGATTCTTGACTTGAAGCTCAATAAGAGCGAAATGGTGGTGCTGACCTACTTCTGCCACCTGCTCGTCAACGACAACGACAACCGTATCACCTTCAGTCAAATGGAGTGGATCTTTGAACGACGCACAAGCTTCAAGAGGTTCACTCGCGAAATGGGACAGGGCACCCACCCGCTGATGGTGCAGGAATTCATCGAGAATATCTGCGAAGACGGACAGGCCAACAGCAACTGTTTCTGCCTGACTGAAAAGGCCAAACGCGAGTTGCTGGCAGAACTCCATCTGGAAACATCCGAGATAAAAATGCACAATCTGCTGGAAGCCCAGCATATCGAGCCCAAAGAGATGTTCTATCCCAAGGCCATGAGACAGCAGATTGACGAGCTGAACTCTTTCCTCGACGACAAGCAATTCCTTGAGATTCAGCGCCGCTTGATTAACAGCGGTTTACGCACAGGCTTCGCGTGCCTGTTCTACGGGGCACCCGGCACCGGCAAAACCGAGACCGTTTATCAGCTGGCACGGGTTACTGGGCGCAGCATCATGGTGGTCGATGTGCCTCAAATCAAGAGCAAATGGGTGGGCGAAAGCGAGAAGAACATCAAGGCGCTGTTTGACCGCTACCGCATGCTGGTCAAGCGCTGTGAGTTGGCTCCCATCTTGCTATTCAACGAGGCTGATGCCATCTTCGGCGTGCGCAAGAACGGCGCCGAGAGCGCCGTCGACAAGATGGAGAACACCATTCAGAACATCATCTTGCAGGAGATGGAGAACCTGCAGGGTATCATGATTGCAACGACCAACCTCGCCGGCAACCTTGACGGTGCCTTTGAACGACGCTTCCTTTACAAAGTGCGTTTTGAGAAACCCGATGCCACGGTGCGTCGTTGCATCTGGCAGGAAATGATTCCTGACCTGAGCGACCTCGAGGCACAAACACTGGCCGATGGCTTTGATCTGAGCGGTGGCCAGATCGAGAACATCGCCCGCAAAAACACCATCAACCACATCCTGCATGGCGACAGCAGCGACCGCCTCGCCATCCTCAAGAAGTACTGCTGCGACGAGACCATCGAGACCAGATCCTCCCGCCCCCGCATGGGCTACCAGTGACATACGACCGCCAGGTGAAACCTTTAAAGCCTGCATGACCCGCTTTTTGCCAGTCATGCAGGCCTTGTTTTGCTAAAAAGCATTACCTTTGCTCCACCTATAAACGGTAACAACAGCAAAACATATACAAACAATAATATGCGATTAATTCAACGATCAGTCATCTCATTGCTGCTCGCTTTCACGGCAAGCACCGCGTTGGCGCAGTATTACAGCGGCGACCACACCTATGACGGCGAGCACCAGAACGAAGCCTCCGTCTCGCTGATAACGGGCAAGAACATTATCACTGGCCCGTGCATCGGCAACAACTGGCATTACAAGCATTACTTCAATGACCACTGGAGCATTGATGTCGGCGCCAACACGCAGTATACCAAGAAGTTGTATGGTTTCAAGGCCAAGGGTGAGTATCATTTCATAATCCAAGCCTTTCACTTGTTCGCTTCGGGCGAATACATGTTCAACCATTACCACAGGTTCAACACCAACGAGAATGTGGGCAACCTATCTATCCGCTTTGAACGCGGCTACTGGGACCTCGCCTTAGGCGCATCGATGATAGGTTACAACTTGATGGGCGATCACTACACTGAACCAGTGACGCTCACCTTTGGAGCCCATGCCACATTGCGTCCCCGCACCAACAACTGGAATGTAGGCCTGCTGTTCCGCAACTACGATGATTTCTACTATGAGAACTGGAACATCAACTGGGGAATGGACTTCTACTACAGGTTCAATCCCCAATGGAAGATGTTCGGTGAATTCAACATCCGCCCGTCCGGCTCGATGAGCCAGTTGGCGAGCAAATATGAGACAACAGGCAAAGTAGGTTTAATTTATCGATGGAAATAACAATGAAAAAGTCAATGATATATAGCCTCATGGCAACCGGGCTTCTGGCAGCAAGCGTATCTTTCACCTCG
>JAFZSS010000249.1 GCA_017619255.1 Muribaculaceae bacterium | reverse complement strand
GGATGAGCATCGACTGGCCGCCCTGCACCATGAGCAGGAACACCAGCAACGCACCCAGCACCGACATGATGAGCCACCAGTAATTCTGTAATAAATTATATGTTGTCATGTCTTGGGTCCTCCTTACTTTTGATCGTTAACGGTGTCTAAGTCGGTTTGCGACTTCTTGGAAATCTGTTTGCAGATGATGCCGATGTCGGCAATCAGCAAGGCGGTGAACACCACAGCAAAAATCCAGAAGGTCACTTGCACATAGCCGGCGCTCAGATCGCTGATGGCCACCTTGTTAGGCATCAGGTCCTGAATGGTCCACGGTTGGCGTCCCACCTCGGCAACAATCCATCCGCTGGCGCTGCACAGGTAGGTCAATGGCACGGTGATGATAGCCAGAATGTGCCACCACTTGGCCCATTTGGCCTTGTTAAGAATCTGTGGCTTGTAAACAAACAGCAAGGCCAGCAACAAGAACAGCAGCAGGTAACCGCCCACGGTCACCATGAAGTGGAAGGTGTAGAATGTCAGGGGTACATTGGGTATCGCTTCCTCGGGTTTGTCGAGGTAAGCGTAGCCGAAGTGCTTGAAATCGGTGTTGATCGAGTTCTTGAGGCTGTCCTGCATCAATGTGTTGCCGCTGTTCATCGCAGCGCTGTACTGTGAGAGCATCTCCTGCAGTTGGCGACCGCGTTCCATGCGTTCGGTATAAGGAATGGTGTTCACCTCGTTGCCTTCGCTGTCGTAGGTCACACCGTTAATGATGTCCTCGATGCCGGGAACAAAGGCCTTGTAGTCATGGGTGGCCAGGAACGAGAGGCCGTAAGGGATGCTGATGTCGAACAGGTAAGGATCTTGGTCGTCAAAGGCTTGCTTTGACGGGTTCAAAATACCGAATGCCACAATCGACTGCTCGTGGTTACCCTTGTACAGGCCCTCCATCGCCGCCAGCTTCATGGGCTGGTATTTGGCGACGGTCACAGCGCTCGTGTCGCCGGTGATCATCGTCAGCACGATGCCTATGGCACCCACCCAGGCTCCCACCTTGAGGCTGCGCCAGCAGTGGTCCATGTTGCGTTTCTTGAGCATCATCCATCCACACACGCCGCAAACGAAGACGCCGGCCAACGCCCATGCGCTGAGTACGGTGTGTAGAAACTTGCTCATCGCCATGGGGGAGAGCGCCACGGCGGCAAAGCTTGTCATCTCGTTGCGCATGGTCTCAGGGTTGAACTCGCAGCCTGTGGGATACTGCATCCAAGCATTGGCCACAAGGATCCAGAGGGCTGACAGGCTCGCACCGATGGCGGTCAGCCATGTGGCAGCGAGGTGGAACTTGGGACTCACCTTCTTCCAGCCGAAGAACATCACCGCGATGAATGTCGATTCCATGAAGAAGGCCAGGATACCCTCCACTGCCAGCGGAGCACCGAAGATGTCGCCCACAAACCAGCTGTAATTAGACCAATTGGTGCCGAACTCAAACTCCAAAATGATACCCGTGGCAACACCGATGGCGAAGTTCACGCCAAAGATGGTCATCCAGAATTTGGTTGTCGCGAGCCATTTCTCGCTCTTGGTCTTCAGGTATATCGTCTCCATGACGGCGACGATGATGCCCAGACCCAGCGTCAATGGCACGAACAACCAATGGTAGATTGCCGTGAGTGCGAATTGCGCCCGCGACCAGTCAACAACATTGATTAATTCTTCCATAATATTGTAGTTTTAAGTTGTAAGTGTTAGTCGTTACCGTAATTGCCTGACTCTTGGTTATCCGTCATCTGGTGCCTGACATACTCGGCCTTTTCCTGCTCGTTGTCGCACTTGGTGCTCAGAAAATCAGGAAAGAAGAGCAGTTTGATGACGATAAAAAAGATGAACAGCTTGATGCCGATGATGAGCCATAGCGTCTTGCCCACAGTCATGCTGCGGAATCCATCATAATACAAATGGAAAACGCGTGACCAGAATCCTTGTTTGATATCTTGGTTCTCGCTCATGGCAACAGAGTATTAGTGTTAACGAATTGACAAAATTAGTGAAAAAAATTAAAATTCCAAAACAATTATTCTTTTTTTGCATGAAAAGCAGGATTTTGTACCATTATATGTAATTTTGTACCATGATACTTAAAGAAGCGATAGAACAACTCAGGAACGGCTTGGCTGGTGTTGCCGAGCCTAATGAAGTGCAAGCGATGATTCGTGTCATCTGTGAGGATGTGTTTAACTATGACCCGGTGGATGTCGCTTTGCGGCAAGAGAGCGAGTTGCCTGACTTTGCTCCACAGCGCGTTGCCGAGATCATTGCTCGCCTGCAACGCCACGAGCCGTTGCAATACATTGTGGGCAGCGCCCGTTTCCATGGCCACCGTTTCAAGGTGACACCCGCTGTGCTTATCCCGCGTCCCGAGACTGAACAGTTGGTCGACATGATTGTTGATGAGAACCCAGGCAGCGACTTACGGGTCCTTGACATGGGCACGGGTAGTGGCTGTATTGCCATCTCACTAGCCAGGGCATTGAAGTTTGCTCAAGTGGATGCGTTGGATGTTTCGCGTGATGCCCTTGAGGTGGCGCGTGAAAACGCTGCAGCGCTCAAGGTCAAGGTGCGCTTCTTCGAGAGCGACATGCTCACCCCTCAGCCCCCTGCCCGCTATGACATCATCGTAAGCAATCCCCCGTATATCTGCTGGGGCGAACGCGAGGCGATGGATCGCAATGTGCTGGATTATGAGCCAGGGCAAGCGTTATTCGTGCCCGATAATGATCCGTTGTTGTTCTACAAGGCGATTGTGCCCTATGCCGCCCAGTCACTTGAGCGCGCTGGCCACTTGTATTTGGAGATCAATCAGCGCTTTGGCAATGAGATCAAGCGACTGCTCGAAGAGTGCGGTTTTGGCGAGGTGCGCATCATTGAAGATAGCTACGGCAAGGTGCGCTTTGCCACTGGAGTGAGAAGTTAGGAATTAGGAGTACTCCTATAGATATTCCATACTATTAGAATCTAGGGACTAGAAACAAAAATTCATGGTCATTGACGAGAAATACATGCGCCGAGCGTTGCAGCTGGCACGCCTTGGGGCTGGCCACACCTCGCCAAATCCCATGGTGGGCGCGGTGATTGTGGATTCTGATGGCACAATCATCGGCGAGGGATGGCATCGCAAGTGCGGAGAGGCACATGCCGAGGTCAATGCCGTGGCTTCAGTAAAGGAAGAAAAACTACTGAAAGACAGCACACTATATGTGACCCTTGAACCGTGTTCTCATTATGGCAAGACGCCACCGTGTGCCCGCTTGATTATCGAGCGAGGCATTCCCCGTGTTGTCGTGGGCTGCCTTGATCCTTTTGCCAAGGTGTCGGGCCGTGGTGTGGCGATGCTTCGCGAGGCTGGGGTAGAGGTCACTGTCGGTTTGTTGGAGCAGGAATGCCGTGCATTGAACCACCGTTTCATGACCGCACACACCACTGGCCGCCCGTGGGTGCAACTCAAGTGGGCTCAGACCGCTGATGGCTTCATCGCATTGCCGCCTGATGCCGGGGAAAACCCTCTCCGCATGTCCACACCAGCGACAATGTGCCTGATGCACCGCCAGCGTGCCTTGTGTGACGCTATCGTTGTGGGGGCCGCGACAGCCCTCATCGACAATCCGTCGCTGACCACGCGATATTGGCCAGGCAAGTCGCCGCTGCGTGTGGTGTTATCACGGGATTTGTCGGTTGCCGGAAATCTGAATCTCCTTTCCGACGGGTTGCCCACCATCGTCTATAACGGCATCAGAAACGAGGTCTGCGGTGCGGTGGAATATGTCAAGATGGACACGACTAATCCCTCCTCCTGGCTCGAGGACTTGTATCGCCGTGGAGTGACCAGTGTCATGGTCGAGGGCGGTGCAAAGGTCCTGCAAGGACTCATTGACGCCCATGCATGGGACGAAGCGCGTGTCGAGGTCAGTCCGCGCCGGGTGGGACAAGGTGTCACAGCGCCGCTGATTGACGGTTGCCAAGAGGCCCGTTACTGTCTCGACGGAAACATCATTAATGTTATCAGACCCTCCCTCACGGTTTAATCAAGTTAAAAAGGTGTAAAAAACCGCATTTTACCGTTTATTATCTTTAACGGGTGTGTCCCGTGTGCCCCTGATGTACTATCTTTGACCCCCACAAATAGCATCGGCAGACATTATTAATAAGAAAATTCCCGTGTGTGACGGAATTTTTTTGTAATTTTGCCGTTTGTAATAAAAGAACGAACTACGATAGTAAAGAGAATGATTAATAAAGCTCCATTATACTTTGTATTGGCGATGGCTCTCATGCTACTGTCGCTTCCCGCACTCATCTCATGTAATGATAAGGACGATGACGATAATACGGTTTATACCTACAGCGAGAGCGAGCAGACCACACTGGTGACCAGTTTTTCTCTTCAGGCTGATGCCGATGTGCTCGCCAACCTGGATTCGGTTCATTTTACCATTGATTATGACAATGGCTTGATTTACAATGCTGACTCACTTCCTGTTGGCACCGATATAAGCGCTCTCAAAGTTACGGTGAATTTTTTGAATACTGTAAACTCGGCAGTCTTCAACATCACCGGCGCCACCGAGCAGGCCGACACGACCATCAATTACACGACCTCGATGACCAAGAGTCTGGACTTCACCGGAAAGACAGTGTTGACGGTGACATCGGCCGACCAATCACAAGTCAAGGATTATGATATCAAGGTTCTCGTCCATAAGGTCAATCCTGATTCACTTGTGTTTCCCCAATCATGGAGACGCGACCTCCCGGGCTACCAGAGCAACCTCATGGGCCACAAGGCAGTGAAGCAGGGCGATGTGTATCGCATCCTGACCTATGACGGCAGTCAATGCACTATTCTCACGGCTGCTGCCCCCAATCAGGGAATGTGGGACACTCAGTTGGTAAACATGCTGTTTGTGCCTCAGGTACAGACGCTTGTCGCTACATCGTCGGCATTGTATATACTTGATGTCGATGGCGTTCTTTACACTTCGACTGACGGCACCGAATGGACTTCCTGCGGCGTGACCTGGTATAGCCTGCTTGGCACTTATGATGACAGGGTGCTGGGCGTGACAGGTGACAATGGTGTCTATTATCATGACGAGTATCCCCATACTGAGGGCTTTGTTTCGAACGCTGTAGAGGACGGATTCCCCATAGCACATGCCTCGAATATGATTCAGGCGAACAACCAGTGGACCCTTTCTGCTCAGGTCATGATTGTGGGCGGCGTGGACAGCGAGGGCCGTGTCCTTAGTGATGTTTGGGGTTATGATGGCAGCCAGTGGGGTAAAATAAACAACATCCACAGTTCAGTTCTCCCTGCTTTGACCGATGCGACCCTGTTCTCCTACTATACTTACCGTACAGCCAGTGGCGTCCGCCACTACACTCGGCAGGAGACATTATATGTCATGGGAGGCAAGCGCAGTGATGGCAGCCTCAATGGCTCAATATACCTGTCCAACACTCAGGGCGTCACTTGGTCAGTTGGCGATTCAACGCTGTGTCAGCCGGAACATATGCCTAAGTTCTATGGTGCACAGGCATTTGTTTACAATGAGACTTTGACGGCCTCTGGCGCAAACACCCGAGTTCAGTCGGCCATCACTACATGGGAATGCCCGTATTTATACCTGTTTGGCGGCTATAATGACCAACAGTCGTTGTTGCCCAATGTGTGGCGTGGTGTGTATTTGCGCATGACTAACACCCCGGTTTATTGAGTGACATGAAGAGATTACTGTATATAGTCCTTATTGCCCTGTTTGTCGTGATGCCGGCAGCAGCCCAGCAGTACAAGTATGAGGTGGGCCCGACCTTGGGCATATCAGGCTACTTGGGCGATGTGAACAATGGTAATGTGTTCAGGCATCCCGGTGTCACCGGCGGTGGAATGTTCCGTTATGCCCACAACAGCCGCTGGGCATTCAAGGCGAACCTGAACTATGCCAGCATCAGTGGCAACAGCCTGGACATCGAGACCCAGTTCCCCGACGGTGAACAATATAGTTTCTCCTCGAGCCTTATTGATTTGGGCTTGACTGCCGAGTTCAACTTCCTGAACTTCGGCCGCGGTCCGGCTTATAAGAAATATAAGCCCATCTCTCCTTACATGGTGGCCGGTGTGGGTTTCGTGTTCGCTATCAGCAACGGTCACAACCAGGCCTCTTTCACCATTCCCATTGGAATCGGTGTGAAATACAAGTTCAAGGACCGCCTGAACTTGGGCTTTGAGTTCACGATGCGCAAGGAGTTCAGTGACCGCATCGATCACCTGAGCGATTTGTTCGGCATCAAGCACTCTTTTGCCAAGAACACCGACTGGTACAGCTTTGCCATGTTCTCAGCGACTTATGAGTTCGGCAAGCGGTGCATCAAGTGTAACTATATTGAATAACAATAACGCAATGTCAACACTCAGTGACAAAATACAACAGCTCGACCCGACGCGCATCCCACGCCATGTCGCCATCATCATGGACGGCAATGGACGGTGGGCAAAGCAGCATGGCCAAGAGCGCAGTTTCGGCCACGAGAATGGTGTCGATACCGTTCGTCAGGCAACGGAAATAGCCAGTGAGGTGGGCGTGAAATACTTGACGCTCTACACTTTCTCGACCGAGAACTGGAACCGTCCTCAGGATGAGGTTGATGCCCTGATGAATCTCATCGTGGTAAGCATTGAGAAGCAGACGCCCGACTTGATCAAGAACAATGTGCGCTTGACTGCCATCGGCGACATGGAACGCATGCCCGCTTTTGCCGCCAACCGTCTGCGCAAGTGCATGGAGGATACTGGTCATTGCACAGGCCTCGTGCTGTGTTTGGCATTGAGTTATTCGTCGCGTTGGGAGATTGTCGAAGCGTGCCGTGAGTTGGCGATTGAGGCAGCTGCCGGAACGCTCGACCCCGCCACCATCGACGACGCAATGCTGTCGTCGCGCCTCGCAACGCGCGATATGCCTGACCCAGACCTGCTCATCCGCACGGGCGGTGACCTGCGTGTGAGCAACTATCTGTTGTGGCAGATAGCTTATAGCGAACTTTACTTCACTTCAAAATATTGGCCCGATTTCACCAAGGAGGATTTTGTCGACGCCATAGCCGACTTCCAAGCGCGTGAGCGCCGTTACGGTAAAACGAGCGAACAGGTTAATGACGAAAAATGAAGATTATTTCATCAATGAATATCAAGCACAAGTTATTGTCGTTGCTGGCTTTGGCAATGGCCCTGCCAACGGTGGCTGCCACCCAGGACATGCAAACGGTCAACGATACCATATATAATCCGAAAATCATCTTCACGGGCACTCCCACAAAATATGAGATCGCTGGAATCCGTGTCGAGGGCGTGGATAACTATGATGAGAGCATCATCATCGGTTATTCGGGCCTTGCTGTAGGACAGCGGGTTGATATCCCTGGTGAAGACATCAAGAGTGCCGCTAAGCGTTTTTGGCGTCAGGGCTTGTTCTCCAAGGTGCAGATCCAGGTGGAGAAAATTTATCAAGACCAAGCTTGGCTGGTGTTTAACCTGCGTCAGCAGCCTCGCGTTTCCCAGGTGAATTATAATGGCATGAAGAGCGGTGAAAAGAAAGACATCATGGAACGCCTGAGTTTTCAGCCGGGCAGCCAGATGACACCCAACATCGCCGACCGTATCAAAATCATTGTTGAGAAGTACTATGCCAACAAGGGCTTTGGCCAAGCGACCTGCGAGGTCGTTCAAGTGCCCGATCTGAGCAAGCAGAATGAGGTGATTGTCAACATCAATGTGGACAAGCATGAGAAAATCAAGGTGCACAAGATTTATGTCGATGGTAATGAAGTGCTGAGCGACAGCAAGATCAAGCGCACCATGAAGAAGACCAACGAGAAGAAGAGCTTGTGGAAAATCTTCTCGCAGAAGAAGTTTGTCCAGAGCGACTACGAGACCGACAAGCAGCTTATCATCGACAAGTATAACGAGAAAGGTTACCGCGACGCTGTCATCGTGAAGGACAGCGTTGCACCCTATGACGAGAAGAGCGTTGATGTTTATCTCACCGTGAACGAGGGTAAGCGCTATTATATCTCGGACATCACCTGGGTGGGTAACACTGTCTATCCATCGGTGATCCTTGATGAGATCTTGGGCATCAAAAAGGGCGATGTGTATAACCAGAAGTTGCTCACCAAGCGCACTCAGGATGATGACGACGCCGTGTCCAACCTCTACCTCAATAACGGATATCTGTTCTATCAGCTTGTTCCTATCGAGACCAAAATCGAGGGAGACAGCATCGACTTGGAATTGCGCATGTATGAAGGCAAGCAGGCCCGTATCAACAGGGTTGTCATCAACGGTAACGACCGACTGTATGAGAAAGTCGTGCGTCGCGAACTGCGTGTGCGTCCCGGCGACCTGTTCTCCAAGGAAGATCTGGTGCGCTCGGCCCGCGAGATTGCACAGACGGGTCACTTCGATCCCGAGAAGATGGACATCCGTCCTGAGCCCAATCCCGACAACGGTACCGTGGACATTATCCTGAACCTGGAAAGCAAGGCCAACGATCAGGTTGAGCTCAGTGCGGGTTGGGGACAGACCGGTGTCATTCTCAAGGCCTCGCTGAAGTTTACCAATTTCTCGATACAAAATCTGCTGCATCCGTCGTCCTATAAGGGCCTTATCCCACAGGGCAAGGGCCAGACCTTCACGATCAGCGCCCAGACCAACGCCAAGTACTACCAGGCTTACAGTGTGTCGTTCCTTGACCCGTGGTTTGGCGGCAAGCGCCCCAACTCGTTGTCGGTATCGGCCTTCTACAGCCGCCAGACAGGTATCAACTCTTCTTACTATAGCCAGTTATACCAAAATGCCATGTACAATTATTACAACAATTACTATGGCATGGGCGGCTATGGTTATGGCTATGGCTACGGTGGTTATGGCACCAGCAACTATTACGAGAACGCTTACGACCCCAATAAGTATCTGCAGATGGCAGGTGTGACGGTGGGCTTCGGTAAGCGCTTGAAGTGGCCCGATGACTACTTCACTTTCATGGCCAGCCTGAGTTACCAGTGGTACAGCCTCAAGAACTGGGAGTACCTCTATTATATGAAGAATGGTGTATCCAACTCGATTGTGCTGGGTTTGACCCTGTCGCGCAGCAGTATCGACAACCCGCTCTATACCCGCAAGGGAAGCACTTTCACGCTGAGTTTCAATGCCACGCCTCCCGCCAGCCTGTTCGGTAAGAAGAACTGGAAGGCATTGAGCGAGAGCACTACCGAAGCTTCCAAGAAGGAACTTTACAAGTGGATCGAGTACTGGAAACTTAAGTTCCAGGCTCGCACCTACACACCGCTCACCGACCCCGATGGCCGCTGGACCCTTGTGCTGATGACCCGTGCCGACTTCGGTCTGTTGGGCAGCTGGAACAAGTGGCTGAAGTCACCGTTCGAGACCTTCTATGTGGGTGGTGACGGTATGTCGGGCTCTTATACCTATGCCACCGAGACCATCGCCCTGCGCGGTTATGAGAATGGTGCATTCACGCCTTACGGCAGTGAAGGATATGCCTACGACCGTTTTGCGTTGGAATTGCACTTCCCCCTGATGCTCTCGCAGAGCGCCACCATCTATCCCCTCGTGTTCGTTGAGGGCGGTAATGCATGGACCGATGTCAAGGACTTTAATCCGTTTAACATCAAGCGCTCGGCGGGTGTGGGTGCACGCATCTTCCTGCCGATGATCGGTATGATGGGTATCGACTGGGGCTACGGTTTCGACAAGGTTTATGGTGAGAAAGGCGGCAGCAACTTCCACTTTGTGCTGGGCCAGGAATTTTAACGAATTTAAGTTAAACGAATAAACGATTTGCAGCCCAGTCAGTCTAAAAGTCGATTTTAAACAAACAACATATAAATATATAAATGAAGAATATGAAGAGAATAGCATTGATCGCAGTGGCGCTTGTCGCTGGCTTTATGGCCGCTAATGCGCAGAAGTTCGCTCTGATGGACATGGAGTATGTCCTGAAGAACATTCCCGCCTATGAAATGGCAAACGAACAACTCAACCAGGTTTCGCAGCGCTGGCAGCGTGAGGTCGATGAGCTCAAGAAGGAAGCCGATACCATGTACAAGAACTATCAAGCCGACATGGTGTTCCTGACCGATGAC
This sequence comes from Muribaculaceae bacterium, assembly GCA_017619255.1. Taxonomy (GTDB): domain Bacteria; phylum Bacteroidota; class Bacteroidia; order Bacteroidales; family Muribaculaceae; genus Sodaliphilus. The sequence continues at coordinate 157 of JAFZSS010000249.1, read as the reverse complement.
CAGAAGAAGAAGAAAGAGACCGAGATCACCGAGAAGGAGAAAGAGGCCCAGCAGCTGCAATACAAGTACTTCGGCCCGCAGGGTGAGCTTTTCAAGAAGCGTCAGTCGCTCATCAAGCCCATCCAGGACGACATCTACAGTGCGTGCAAGAAGGTGT
>JAFZSS010000248.1 GCA_017619255.1 Muribaculaceae bacterium | reverse complement strand
TCCTCCCGACAGCGATGCCATCGAGCGCATCACCGCCGATGACCAGGATGTGCACGAGGTGGCACGCTACAATCTGCAGGGTATGCCGGTTGGCAAGGACGAGAAAGGCATCCAGATCGTGGTCTATTCCAACTACACGACCCGTACCGTCATCGTGGAATGATAGTCAATAAACTGTTAGCTTTTAGCATTATAGAGTGATGAAGTATTTCATTGTTGACGCTTTTACCGACGAGGCTTTCGGCGGGAATCCGGCCGGAGTTGTGCAGCTGGACGGTGACTTCCCGAGCGACCGACTGATGCAGCAGGTGGCGGCTGAGTTGCGCTACAGCGAGACCGCCTTTGTGCAGCAAAACGGCCCGACGGAGTTCACAGTGCGTTATTTCACACCGACGGGCGAGGTGGACCTGTGCGGTCATGCGACGATAGCCACTTTCGGCACGCTGCTTCGCGAGGGAATCGTCAGTGAGGGCTCACAGTGTGTGAACCATACCCTCGCGGGCGACCTCCAAGTCGCTGTCGGTGAGCAGGTGATGATGCAGATGGCTGCACCCATAATGGTGAATGTCCCGCTGGACATCGACCGATTGCACAGCATCATGGACTCGGTACAGACCCAATGGCCCGAAATGCCTGCCGAGGTTGTTTCCACCGGCCTGCCCGACATCATTATGCCCGTCAAGGACGCCGCAGCGCTCGAAGCGCTGCAACCCGATATGGCCGCCCTCGCCGCTTTGAGCAAGGAGCTGAATGTTGTGGGCGTGCACGCCTTTGCCATCGCTCACGACGGCTACACAGCCCATGTGCGCAATTTCGCACCGCTGTACGGCATCCCCGAGGAGTCGGCAACGGGCACCGCCAATGCCGCCCTGACCTACTACCTGCTGCGCCACGGACTCATTCAACAAGCCGATGAATGCCGTTTCCTGCAAGGCGAGGCTATGGGTCGCCCGTCGATGGTCATGACGGTCATCAAGCCCGACGGGAGCATCTGGGTGGGCGGTGAGAGCCGCATCATCGCAGCCGGAGAACTGCTCGTGTGAGCGACACTATACAAGATACACAAAACAAGTCAGCCCGATATCGGACTGACTTGCTGTATCATAGTGATGGATTTGACCAATTTTACGCTTGCTTGAGCCTGTCGGCGGCACGCTCATGGCGCAGCCACAGCCCAAACCAAGTGAGTGCCACGATAACGACGCCGAATGCCACCCACGGAGTGAGTGCACTCTTTCCCAGCGCTTCGGGCGAAGCCACCAGGAACGAGGCGCAAACCACCGTCATGAACACGGCAGGAATGAGCGTGATGATATAGGCTTTGCGGTTGCGGGCCAGATAGACGGTAATCATCCACAAGGTGAATACCGACAGCGTCTGATTGGACCAGCCGAAGTATTGCCATAGCACATTGAAGCCGTCAGGATTCTTCATTTGCCAGATTAGCAGACCAAGCGATGCAACAAACAGCGGGATGCTGATCGTCAAGCGTCGCACCATGCTCTTCTGCTCAAAATGCAACCACTCAGCAATAATCAAGCGGGCACTGCGGAATGCCGTGTCACCACTCGTGATCGGGGCAGCCACCACACCTAGCACGGCAAGCGTACCGCCTACAATGCCAAGCCAGCCGCTGCACACCAGATTAACCACCTGGGGAGCAGTAAAATACTGCCTGAGTGTCAGCCCATCGGCCGTATGCACCTGATCCATGAAATTATTGACCACCTCGGGGCTGACCACCTCTTTCCAACCGCCGTAATAGAAAAAATAAGACGAAACGGTTGCCCAGATGAGCGCCACAAGGCCCTCGGTAATCATCGCGCCATAGAACACGGGACGCGCCAGACGCTCGCTCTTTAAGCAACGCGCCATCAAGGGGCTCTGCGTGGCGTGGAAACCGCTGATGGCACCACAGGCGATGGTGATGAACAGGCAGGGGAACAGAGGATTTTTCTGCAAATAGCCTATAATGCCCAATGTGTCTTTGCCGTTAACGACCTGGGAGTCTGTCCACTCCGACAGATCGCCCATATTCCACAGCTCGGGCAGGTGCGGCATCTTGATGAACAAGCCCACCAGCAGTCCCGCAGCCATCACCAGCAGAGCGAT
>JAFZSS010000006.1 GCA_017619255.1 Muribaculaceae bacterium | reverse complement strand
GCGTGAAAGATCTCATCTCTCAAAGCGGACGCAAATGAAACGGCTCACTCTTCTGGTAGCGATAATCATGGCATTACTCGTACCGCAAATCCTTAACGCTCGCACCGGGGTCTCCTATGGCCCCAGTGCGAGTGCGTTCTCCGTTGAAACCAACAGTGACGCCCAGCAGGTGAAACTGCGCATCTATAATGACGGGGTGGGCGGAAAGCCCATCAAGACCGTCAACATGAAACGGGCCAAAGCCGGTGGCAACCTGTGGCAAGCCAATGTCAAGGGCGACCTGAAAGGCAAGTTCTACACTTTTGATGTGAAATACGGCGGCAAGTTCCGCGGCGAGTGCCCAGGTATCTGGGCCACTGCCGTCGGCGTGAACGGCAAGCGCGGCGCCATCGTTGACATGGAGCGAACCGACCCGCAGGGCTGGGGCGCCGACACCCGACCCGCCATCGCCGCCAAGGACCTGATTCTCTACGAAATGCACCACCGCGACTTCTCCATCGATGAGTCGGGCGGTTTCACCTACAAGGGTAAATTCCTCGCCCTGACTGAGCCTCGAGCCATCGAGCACCTGAAGGCGCTAGGCGTGAACGCAGTGCACATCCTCCCGTCGTTCGACTACGCTTCGGTGAACGAGACACGCCTCAATGAGCCACAGTACAACTGGGGTTATGACCCTGTGAACTACAATGTTCCCGAGGGTGGTTACTCAACCAATCCCTATCGCCCCGAGGTGCGCATCAACGAGTTCAAGCAAATGGTGCAAGCGCTGCACAACGCCGGCATCAAGGTCATCCTCGATGTAGTGTATAACCACACCTGGAACATTGACGAGAGTAACTTCCAGCTCACACGCCCCGACTATTTCTACCGCAAAAATGCCGACGGCACCTACAGCAACGGCAGTGGCTGCGGCAATGAGACCGCCAGTGAGCGTGAAGGCATGCGCCAGTTCATGATCGAGAGCGTGAAGTATTGGGTTGAGGAATATCACATCGACGGCTTCCGCTTCGACCTGATGGGCGTGCATGACATCGAGACGATGAACGCCATCCGCGCTGCCGTGCCCCAAGACATCTTCATCTATGGTGAAGGTTGGAGTGCCGGCTCATGCGCATTTCCTGGCGAGCAGTTGGCCATGAAGGCTCACATCCAGCAGATGCCGGGCATTGCCGCCTTCAGTGATGAGATACGCGACGCGTTGCGCGGTCCGTGGGATAGTAACAGCAAGGCCGCCTTCCTGGGCGGCGTCAAGGGCAATGAAGAGAGCCTCAAATTCGGCATCGTGGGTGCCATCCAGCACCCCGGCGTGGATTACAGCAAGGTCAATTACAGCAAAGCGCCTTATGCCAACGAGCCCACACAGATGATCGCATATGTGAGTTGCCACGACGACATGTGTCTGGTGGACCGTCTCAAAGCCAGCGTCAAGGGCATCACGACCGATGAAATCATCCGTTTGGACCTGCTGGCCCAAACCGTGGTGATGACCTCACAGGGCGTGCCGTTCATACTCAGCGGCGAGGAGATGCTGCGTGACAAGAAAGGCGTGCACAACAGTTTCGAGAGTCCCGACAGCATCAACCACCTGGACTGGAACAACCTCGAGCGCTATCCGCAAGTGATGGAGTACTATAAGAATCTCATCGCCCTGCGCAAAGCCCATCCCGCCTTCCACATGGGCAGTGCTGACATGGTGCGCCGCAACCTGGACTTCCTGCCCACCGAGAACTGCCTCGTGGCCTTCCACATCAACGGCCGTAATGTGCCTGGAGAGACTTGGGGCGACATCTATGTGGCATTCAACACCCACAAGCGTGCCCGCAGCATCGAGGTCCCCGAGGGCAAATACACCGTCGTTTGCCGTAACATCAAGTGCGATCAGGCAGGCATGGGCACCGTGAAAGGTGGCAAGGTCACCATCCCCGCTCAATCCGCCCTTATCATCCACAACTGATTTCCGTCACATGTGAATTGATAGCCCGCAAGCAACGATTACCAATCAGGGTCAATGGCAATAGCGTCATTGACCCTGATTGGTTCGATGAAATGGGGGAATCTACTCAAAGATGGGGGTGCCGATGCAGCCGTTGGGCGCTTGTATGTGGAGCATGGCACACACGGTGGCAGCAATATCGGTCATGTGAGTGAGGCGGCTCGTCTCGCCAGGGGTGATATGCCATCCCATAAAAATGAGGGGGATATGGGAGTCGCTTTGGCTCCAGGTGCCGTGGTTGGAGCCAGCCCATTCCGTCTTACCCAGTTGAACACCCGTGCGGTGGATGACATAGATGTCACCGCTGCGACCTGGATAGTAACCCAGTTTGATGCGTTCCTTGACAATGGTAGGAATGGGACTGTTGTCAATGTCAGCCACCTCGACAGCCCATTCGATTTCATCGGCTTTTTCCAACTCTTTGCAGACAACTTGGGCGACCTCGTGTGTGTCAAGTCCAGCACTGTCGATGGCTTCGTGGTTGAGGTAGAAAGTGAAACCATGGTCCTTCTTGATGAGGTTGTCGACGCCGAAACGCGACTTCAACACCTCGTTGGCGGCTTTGCGTGCCTCGCCATTCTCCCATGCGCCATTGGGCAGATGGTGGGCTTCCATGCGGGGGGCGCCATGGGTGCCGCCATGGTCGGCGGTGAGGAACAGCAGATAGTTGCCGCGACCGATGCGAGAGTCCAAAAAGTCGATGAAATGGGCCAATTCCTTATCCAGTTGCCAATAGATGGAGTCTAACTTGGGTGAGTGGCTGCCATAGTTGTGGGCACACATGTCGGTATTGGAAACGCTCACGGTAAGCATGTCGGTCGCCTCGCCCTGGCCTAAGCGCTCGCTGATAAGGGCCTGCTCGGCAAGGGCAAAAGTGATTGTCGTGCCCACTGGTGTGTTATAAATGTCACCTGCGAGCTCATCGCAGTGCCGTTTGTTGAAGTCAACGACCCACTTGGGCAACTTGTCGCAATAGTAGGTGCTTGTGACAAACGACTTGCTGTTACCGTCGAACCAATAGGCGCCCACCGGAGTGTGACCAGACGGCAAAATGGCTGCGCGGTCCTTGAGGGCGACACCCACGGTGCGGCTCTTGTAGTCGGTAGCCAGATAGAGCTGGTCGGCGATGTTGGTGGCGATGAGGTTGCGCGGAGACTTTGCGCTGGTTTTCTCGTTACCGCCCACGGCGCGCTCAGTGTCGTCCTGGACACTGGAAACAGTTTTCCCGTTAAGAGAAAAGCTGTTGCCCGCGATTCCATGGAAGGCCGGCGTCGTGCCCGAGAAGATTGTGGCGTGACCGGCGGCGGTCACCGTTGGCACATAGTCAATGATAGTGTTGTTGCACAAGTATCCGTCATGCATCAGGGTCTGGAAACCGCCCTCCCCCCACTGGTAAGTGTAGAGGTAGTCCCACCTCATCTGGTCCACAACAATGCCCACAACCAGTTTGGGCCGCTCGACCTGTGCCATCGCACCGATGGCCACAACCGCCATCACAACCACTAAAAATCTCTTCATATCTCTCATAAAAAACTATTAAAGTATCTACTTAAAAAACAGAGCTAAAAAGAAGACAATAAATACAATAAAAACAATTCAATGACGATATTTATGAACCACGCGGCCATCAACGGTTAGAATGTCGCGAGTGGTTTCATCATAAAAATACCTTTCAATTATGGCTTTCCTGCCTGCAAAATTAACGAGGATTCCACAAGGGCGTTTGAGCAGTCGCATATAATTGAAAAGTTGGGCTCTCATGTCCGCATTTAATTCATCAACAGCCTTACACTCGATGATAATATCATCTTTACACAAAAAATCTACACGATAAACACTTTCCATGTTTTTGCCGTGGTAGGTAGGATGAATGGTCAATTCTTTTTGGAATGATATTCCTTGCTCTTCAAGCTGTAAGCGTAACCCTTCTTGATAATAATACTCATTGAGACCAGGCCCTAATTCTGTGTGAACTTCATATAAAGCGCCCACGACATCAAAGACATGGTCTTTCTGTTTTTCTATATCAATCATAAAAATTGTAATTATTGTATTTATTGTTTTCTTTATTATTATTTCGTTGTTTTGTCTTGGGGGTTAAAGGTGGCGGGTGGTGCCGCGGACGACGAGGCGGGTCTTGACGATGCGCTTCTCGGCATGGTCGCGCGAGAGCGTTCCCTCAACGAGGCCGATGAGGATGTCGGCCGCCTCCTTTCCCACCTGGGTGCCACGCTGCTCGACGGTCGTGAGCATCGGATCACAAACCGTGGCACGGAAGCCGTTGGTAAAGCCGCAGATGCTCACCTCGTCGGGAACTGAGAATCCTAATCGTTTCACGACCGAGAGGATGCCGATGGCTGTCTCGTCGTTGACGGCAAAGAAAGCGTCGGGCCTGTTCGCTTGTCGCATCATCGCCGGTGTGATGCGCTCAGCATCGGCGCGATTATCACAGATACGCACAAGCCCCTCATCAAGCTCCAACCCGTGTTTATACAGGGAATCACGATAACCGTTGAAGCGGTTCTTGGCAATGACCATGTTCATCGGAGCACCATAAAAGGCGATGCGCTTGCATCCCGTCTCGATAAGGTGGGACACGGCGTTCATGGTGCCCATATAGTCATCGACGACCACACGGCTGGCGTTCAGGGCCGGACAAATGCGATCATAGAACACCAGCGGCACGCCACACGATTCCAGGTGCAGGAAATGGTCATATTGTTCGGTGTCCTTGGCTTGGGAAACGATGATGCCGCAGACCTTGTTCTTGAGCATCGCCTCACAGATCTGCACCTCACGCTCATAGCTCTCATTGCTCTTGGCCACGATAATATGATAGCCGCGCGCAGATGCCTCACTCTCAATGCCATCGAGGATTGAGGAGAAGTAATAGTGCACCAGTTCGGGCACAATCACACCAATGGCATGTGACGGGTTGCGACGGCTGTGTCGCAACTGCTCGGCAATGACATTCGGGAAATAGTTGTGCTCGCGGGCATACTGCTGAATGGCTTGGCGGCGTTCACGAGAGATGCTGGGACTATCGCTCAGCGCTCTCGACACCGTGGCAACCGACACGCCCAACTCACGGGCGATGTCCTTCATTGTCATTTGTCGATTATCATTCATTACTCTATGACTGTTAAGTTGGATGATGGTAGTTCTATGTAAACAAATACTTGTTTCTCTATCAAAAATGATAGCAAGCCCTTTGAGTGGCGAAGATAGTGCAAAAAAACGAGCTACGCAAACGATTGCACTCATTTAATTAAAAATTTAACATTATAAAAAAAGATAAATACACTGATAATTTCTATTTTTGCCTTGCTTTAATTGCCAAAAAGCGGCCATAAATCTTGGGCCACAAGACAAAGGCCGCCGCCATTAATCAACAAGATAGAGTATTAAATATCTGATTACCAACATAATATTAACTTTAAAAATTTTAAAATGAAGCAGGTAAACATCAGAATTCCGTTTAGGATTCTTACCCTCGTGATGGGACTGTTCCTGTCGCTGGGAGCCTATGCACAGATTACTGTGAATGGCATTGTAAAGGATGCTACCGGCGAGCCCGTAATCGGCGCGACTGTTCGTGTCGTCGGCACGCAATTGGGTACAGCTACCGACTTTGACGGTCTCTTTACCCTCGAGGGCGTGCCCCACGGCGCCAAGCTCCTCGTTTCGTCTGTTGGCTATGAGGACCATGAGGTCACTGCAGCCAGCGACTTGGTCATCACCCTTGCCGAGAGCACCCAGATGCTTGAAAATCTGGTGGTCATCGGTTATGGTGTCGTAAAGAAACACGACTTGACCGGTTCGGTGGCAGCGCTCAAGCCCGATGCCAAGAACAAGGGTGTCGTAGTAAGCGCCCAGGACATGCTCGGCGGT
>JAFZSS010000247.1 GCA_017619255.1 Muribaculaceae bacterium | reverse complement strand
GCAAGGCCGAGATTGAAATCAAGATGGAGATTGAGGGGCAACGCAAGCCCGCCTTGCAAGGCATTGCCTCTTTCCTTTACTATTTCAAGAAATGACCATCCACATCATCAACGGCCCCAACCTGAACCTCGTGGGCCTGCGCGAGCCTGAAGTCTATGGCAACCGTTCGCTCGACCAGTACCTGCAAGAACTCATCGAGCAGCATCCGCAGCACACCATCGATGTCTTCCAGAGCAACATCGAGGGGGAGATTGTGGACCGGTTGCAGCAGGTGGGCTTTGACGACTGCACCATCATCCTCAACGCCGGCGGCTACACCCACACCTCGGTCGCCATCGCCGATGCCGTCGCCGCCATCACGGCCCCGGTCATCGAGGTTCACATCAGCAACATCTACAGCCGTGAGCCGTTCCGCCACAAGTCTTTGTTGTCTCCCGTCTGCAAGGGCGTCATCGCCGGCTTCGGCCTCGACAGCTACCGCCTCGCCCTCGCGTCCCTTTCTCAAACAACTTAAACAACATACAAACAACAATAAATACAATAAAAACAATCTTAATAACTGATTCTCAATAATTTGTATTTATTGTCCTTATTGTTTTCCTTTTTTATTTCCATGTGAGAAAAGATGAATGAGGAGTTAGAGGAATATATCCTGGGGCATATCGATGAGGAGCCGGCGGCGCTGGCACGCATCGACCATGACACCCATGTGCAGAACTACTATTGGCATATGTGCTCGGGCCACCTGCAGGGGCGGCTCATCAAGATGCTCACCCGCATGATCAGGCCACGGCGTGTGTTGGAGCTAGGAACCTTCAGCGGTTACTCCGCCCTATGCTTGGCCGAAGGCCTGGCCGACGACGATTGCCGCGTGGAGACCATCGAAATCAACGACGAACAGGAAGACTTTATCCGTGAGCACCTGGCATTGTCGCCCTACGGCAAGCGCGTGACGCTGCACATCGGTGACGCCCGCGACATCGTCCCCGCACTGGGCGAGCACTACGACCTCGTGTTCATCGATGCCAACAAGCGCCAGTATGTCGAGTACTATGATCTGGTGATGGACTACCTCAACGACGGCGGCTTCATCATCGCCGACAACACCCTGTGGGCTGGCAAGGTCGTGGACCCCAAAGCCCAGCGCGAAGCCCAGACCAGTGGCATCCTCGCCTTTAACGACCGCGTCAAGCAGGACCCGCGCGTCGAGAAGGTCATCATCCCCCTGCGTGACGGCCTCACCCTCATCCACAAACTGCCTACCGCCCCCTAAGATCAAACAAAAATCCCGCAGGCCATAAGGTCCGCGGGATTTGATTTCTTAAAAGACTGTTCTGCTTTAGTCTTTGATGGTCGTCAGACGCACGAAGTTGATGTTCTTGCCATCTTGCTTCATGTCGAGGGTAGCGCCGTTCACATTCACAGTCTTCTCCTGCATCTTGTTGAAACGAGCCTTGAACTCATTGCTGTTGATTTTAGCTTTGGTGTTGGCTTTAATCTTAGCATTGTTCGTTACCTTGCCATTCTCTGAGACATTGAGGACTTCCGTCTCATATGTTTCCATATTGGGGTTCAGGATCAACCTGTCGCCAACTAAGCTATAGGAGCCTTTCAGCTCAATGACTGAAGCAACTTCCCGTGCCATCGTCTGCGAGGGCTTGGTAGCCTGCGTATACTCGTCAAAGAGGATGAATGTCCCATCGGGATTGAATGTGTAGGTAAGATGCTGAGCAGTAAAACCGCCATTAGCTGCATTCTCCACAATAGGCTGAACAGTGCGCCAAGTACCACAAATCTGAGCCTGTACGGTCATTACCGCCATCAGGGCAAAAAGTGAAATTAAGATCTTTTTCATAACAAATTGGTTTATATAACACCGCAAAGATAAGCATTAATTCTATCTAATACAAACCTGAACGGAGTTTTTTGATAATTATATCCCAAAAATCCGTATTCTGTATCATGAATGACATCCAAAAAGACAATCCCGCAAGCCTATAATCAGACCCGCGGGATTGGATTCGTCGTATAACAGAATTAGTTCTGGATGGTGGCGAAGCGTGTCAGAGTCATCGTCTTCTCGCCATCGTTCATGTCAAGCATATCACCATTCAAGTTGATGGTGAAGGTTTGCACCTCGCCAAACTGGCTCTTGAATTCCTTGTCGTTGAGCATACCCTTGACCTGAGAAGTAATCATGGGATTGTCGGTCACCTTACCATTCATCGACAGGCTCAGCACCTCGGCTTTATAGGTGTTAATGTCGGGGGTTAATGTCAACTGGTCTCCCTCGAGAGTGTAAGCGCCTTTAATCTCAATGTTGGTGGCAATCTCCATCGCCATCGTGGGGGCAGGCTCGGTAGAAATGGTGAATTCATCGGCCATTGAGAAAGTACCATCCTCATTGAAGGTGTAGATGAAGTTCTGGATAGCCAAAGATCCATCCTCATCGTTTTCAACAATAGGCTGCATGGTGCGCCAGGATGCGCAAATGGACTGGGCCTGAACGGTCATTACCGCCATCAGGGCAAAAAGTGAAATTAAGATCTTCTTCATAATAAACTGTTTTTGAAAACGCCGCAAAGATAAGCATATTTTTTAATACACAACATCTTCGGGCAGTTTTTTGGCTGCCCTCAAAAATATCGGGGCCGCACCAGAAAGTGCAACCCCGATAATCATTTCATGCGTCAAGCAGAGACGGATCAGATGAGTTTCTTGTAGCCGTACTCGGCAGCCTCGGCCAGTTCCTCCTCAATGCGGATGAGCTGGTTGTACTTGGCCATGCGGTCGGTGCGCGAGAGCGAACCAGTCTTGATCTGACCGCTGTTGGTGGCCACGGCGATGTCGGCGATGGTAGTGTCCTCTGTCTCACCGCTGCGGTGCGAGGTCACGGTGGTGTAACCATGACGATGAGCCATCTCGATGG
>JAFZSS010000246.1 GCA_017619255.1 Muribaculaceae bacterium | reverse complement strand
GCCCTCGGCTAACTCGTTATAGATGTAATCTGCCCAACCTTGGGTGGTGTAGTTCTCGCGGTACTCGCAGTGGGAACTGGCCTTAAAGCCAAAGTAGGTGGACAGCGCGGTGGGAATGTCACTGGCCTTGGCGCCTGATGAACCATACAGGAAATTCATCTGTACCGATTGGGCGCAGTACAGCGTGAGTCGGGCCGCGGCGAGGGCAGCCTCGCTCTCGGTGTCGTTGTTCAGGTAGGTGTCCTGCATCGCATCCCAGTTGAAGTCTACAGGCTCCAACTCGGGCATGTAGATGCTGTAGTTCGTGCTGGTGTAAGCGGGGATGGTCGTAGTGACTTGGGCGGGCTGTTTCCAGTAGTACAGCACCTGGGCCATCGCCGTGGCGACACAGCCGGCTACGGCCTGAGTGCTGCCATTGGGGAGAATGGGCAGCAGGGTGTTGTAGGGGGCATTCTGTGACCATTGGGCAGTCACCAGCGGGCGGATGGCGTTGCCAGTCGAGCGCATTGTCATGGGCTGAGCCCCTCGGTCCAGGGCCTCGACCTGGCCGGCATAGGCCTCCAGCAGTTCCTGCAAGGCCTCAGGCACATTTTGCGGGTCAAAACAATCCTTGTCGCTGTAACCCAGCACGGCGGGCGCACGGTCGTCGCCGGCTACGATGACATAGCCACCACGCTCGTTGTTGAACACATAGTAAGCAGCTTTATCGCTGGACGGAGTACTCATGCGGGGCGCCCGTGTGGCCATCTTCAGGCTGGAGGACGGCATGGCATGCTTTGACATGAAGCCCTCGGCAATGCTTCTTGCCTGACTCTCGCTGACCGACTCGGCCCAAGCGGTGCTGCTCGCCATTGTCAGGCATAACACGAATAATAAGGTGAAGAACTTTTTCATCGGGTATTGCATGTTAAAGGGTTAATAATGATTTCTAACGGCAAATATAGTATTTTTTTATCAATCGGTTTGATTTTTTTACACAATTATCACTTTATTTTTTGTTGTGTTGTCATGGGCGGCACAACAGCAGCAGCGTGCGGGCGCGGTGCAGGCGCCATGCCGTGCCATAGATGCTGTCCTCGTCGCCGTAGAGCGTCATCAATGTGTAGTTGGCAAGGGCGCTGACGATGGCGTTCTTCAGGTCGCTGGCCAGCGAGAGTAGGGGACGGTGGTTCAGCTCGAGTCCCAGCACGATGTTTTGGCTCTCCAGCTCAAAGTTGATGTTACGGCTTACGATGTAGCCGCTCATGCGCGACAGTAGGTCGTCAAGGCCCTCGCGCACGCGTCGGTCCACGATAGGTTCATTACTCGGGTTCACGCCCCATGCGGTGGCGTTCTCGGCGGGGTGCCATACCCCCTCGGTATAGATGGCTTGCTGGATCTCATCCAGGTCAATGACGATGTCGATACGGTATTTCATGGTTTCAGTTTTCAGTTTGTAGGGCCTCGCCTTGGCGTGGCCGTAGATTGTCAGTTTTCAGTTTTCAGTCCCTAGTCCCTAGCTTTCTATAGAAACTATAGTATCTATAGGGACTATAGCGATAATTCCTAATTCCTCACTCCTAACTCCTCACTCCTATCTCAGTGCGCGGGTGCGGCTCTGGGGACAGATTTTGGTCAGGGCGGTGGCAGGTGAGATGAAGAAGCGCGAGGCGCGGCAGTGCTCCAGCACATGGTCGATGGCTTGAGGAATGCTCATGCCGCGGTTGCGCAAGCTGGCCACACGCTGAGCTATCTCGTACCACATCTGCTGGCGCAGGCGGCGTTTGGGCAGGCCCATCTCGAGGCTGGTGCGGAAAGTGCGGGCATTAGACGCCTTCTTTTCTTCGGCCTTGAGCAAGTGGCACACGCAGCGATAGGCGCGCTCGTGGTCCACATGGTAGTGGGGATGACCGTTGTTGATGGTGAATTCGACTGCCGCACGGCGGGCTTGGCTCTCGGGCATGCCATGCTTCATCAGGGCGTCGAGGGTGGGGTGGTAGAGTTCCAGGAACTCTTTGTCACGCATGGCGCACAGGTAGCGCTTCCGGATTTCAGATTTCATGTCTTTCATGGTACAATGTGCTTAAATGGTAAAACAATAATTTAACGTTGCAAAATTACAACATTCTTGGTGTTTTGTCAAGACTTTTGCCCGATTTTTTTCAAAAAAATAATCTGGCACGAGAATCAACCTCTGCATCCGGGTTTGCTCATTCGCGCGCACGCGATTGTTGAGAGAGTTATAATTTTTTTTTATTTTTTCTTTAAAAGGGGGTGTGGGGGAAATGGTTTCTTTTTTGTTTTTTTTAATGAAACCATCTAAAAACCAAACAAAAACCTATTTTCCCCTATGATCTTCCAAAATTCCATGTCATCAAGCAAGATAAACCTATAAAACAAGAAAAACCAGGTTTTCGCTTGGTTTTTTTAGGTTTTTGAATGATGTTTTGTGGTGGGTGAAGAAGGCCCTCAGTGCGTCGCAGTCTTGCGCGAGGTGCATTTGCCATCGGGGCGGGTGGCCTGCTCGGTGGCTACGGTTTGGGCTCGGACGGCAGGACGGTTGGTTCCTCCAGGTTGAAATAGTGGTCTTTTCCCTGTTGCTGGTCGATGGGATTGCCGATGAGCTTAGCCTGTGGCACGGTCACTATCACGGTGTCGCCATCGATGGTTGTGCTGGCGTTGTTCGTGCTGGCACCAAGGCTTTTCCAGATTTCGATTTCTCCGCCTCGGAATCCGGAATCGGCCACAAATACTACATTGGCGACGGGTATGCTGTCGGGCGGGAAGGCGCCAAGCCCCATTTGGTATATCATCACGGTCGATATGCCGTTCTGCTCATAGCTGGAAACTGTCATGCCCAATTTCTTGCTGTTGCGGCTAGCCTTGATGCGATTGATGGAGAGTCCCAGCGGCGGTGATATGTTGAACTGAATGCCGCGCATCGAGTCGATGTTAGCAAATATCAAGGGCATCACAATGGTACTGTCAGGCTCGATGACAAAGTCCTCCATCAGCAGGCGGTTACCTTGAGCCTGCACTCCGACGGCCATCAATGCCACTAGTATCATCGTCATGAGCTGTTTCATATCAATGTGATTTGCTGCTTGCAGTGCGGCAAAATTAAAACATCTTTTTGACAGCGCAAAATCTTGGCTTATGGATTGTTGCCTCCCGTCATATTAAACTTATCGGCATCAGCGCGGTCTAAAGGTGGAAAGTTAATGAATTTGACCGATGAAAAGATTACTGACTACGGTATTGCTTATGGTGGCGATGGTGTTGCCACAACAGGTTTTGGCAAGGGACTTCAGCAAGGAGACCCTCAACTATGAGATTGTCTATCACTGGGGGATGATCTGGAAGCATGCCGCCGACGCCTCATTGAGCATCCGCAAAACCAACGACGGCTATTTTGCACAGCTCACCGGCAAGACGCGCTCCTGGGCCGACAAGGTCTATCCCGTGCGTGACACCCTCAAGTGCACCATGAATTCGAGCCTCAAGCCCTTGCGCTATGAGAAGCTGACCCACGAGAAGGACTACTTTGCCCGTGATGTCATCAAGTTCTCCTACAACCACACCCACACCAGCGCCCACTGCACGCGCTACCGCAAGAGCGGCAACACAACCATCGACTTGAGTGCCAAGGCTCAGGCCTATGACATGTTGAGCGTCTTTTACATGTTGCGTAACCTGGACTTTAACGAGATGAGCCGTAACAAGAACTACACGACGGTGATTTTCTCGGGCAAGGAGAAGGAGTACCTGACCATCAACTATCAGGGCGTGGAAACTATCAAGATGCGTGATGGCACCAAGCGCAAGGCCCACAAGATGCAATTCCGTTTCACCCAGCAGGGAGGCAAACAGTCCAGCGACAATATTTCGGTTTGGCTTTCGACCGATGACAGCCGCATCCCCCTGTTGCTCGTGGGCAAACTCCCCGTGGGCGAGGTGAAATGCTACTATAAAGGGTAGATTCAGTCACTGGTCGTTAAGGACCTTAAAGACCTTAATGACTTTAACGAGGAAACTAACAACTGTTCCAAATTTCACCAATAGTGTGCGATTTGGGACAGCTGTTTTTTTATTGAGAAATTAGTTGTAACTTTGTAGCAATAAAACAGACCAATTATCGTGAATAGAAGTATGCGAAACATCGTTCTTGCAGTGCTGTGCGCTCTAACAATGGCGGCCTCGGCTCAAGTGGTGACGCTGGACTCATGCCGCAATATGGCACTGCGTAACAACAAGGAAATCCAACAGGCGACCCTGGCTATCGACAAGGCGGGCTATCAACGCAAGGAGGCTGCCGCAGCCTATCTGCCGCAGTTTGACTTCACCGCCGGTTACATCTATAATTCTCGCAAGATGTCGCTCATCAAGGAGGACCAGATGTTGCCTACCAAGTCGTTCAACATGCAGACGGGCACCTATGACTACAACCTGGTCATCGACCCGACTACGGGCTATCCCCTGCAGGTCAACGGGCAGTATGTTCCCTCGACGGTGGCACTGTTGCCCAAGAGCGGCCTGACCTTCAACACCCACAACCTGATGGGTGGCGCCCTGACGGTGACCCAGCCCATCTACATGGGCGGTAAAATCACGGCGATGAACCAGATCACCGATCTCGCTGAACAACTCGCCCGCGAGATGCGCGCGAGCAAGGTCGAGGATGTCATCTATAATGTGGATGCCGCCTACTGGCAGGTCGTCTCGCTCTGTGCCAAGCAGAAGCTGGCCCACAGCTATGTGGATCTGGTGCAGAAGCTTGACAATGATGTCAAGGCGATGGTGGGGCAGGGTGTCGCCACCCGTGCCAACCAGCTTGCCGTCGATGTGAAGCTCAACGAGGCCAATGTGGACCTGACCAAGGTGGACAACGGCGTGACATTGTCGCGCATGCTGCTGGCACAGCTGTGCGGTCTGCCCGTCAACACCATGGTGACGCTGGCCGACGAGGGGCGCGATGACTTGGATCTCTCGCTGGCTCCGTCCAACTACAATCTCAATGAGGTGTTTGACAAGCGCCACGATGTCCGTTCGCTGGAATTGGCCACCAAGATTTATGACCAGCAGGTGAAGGTCGCCCGCAGCGAGATGATGCCCAAGCTGGCCGCTGTCGCCGCTCTGCATGCCACCAACCCGAACAGTTATAACGGCTTTGAGAACCGCTTTGGCGCCGGCTTCAGCATCGGTGCGACACTCAAGGTGCCCCTGTGGCACTGGGGCGGATTGAGCAACAAGGTCAAGGCAGCGCAGGTTGAAGCCGATGTCAAACGCTTGGAGCTCGATGACGCCAAGGAGAAAATCGCCTTGCAGATCAGTCAGGCTGCCTTCAGCTATCAGGAAGCGTTCAAGACCTACGAGGCCACCAAGGCCAACCTGGATCAGGCCGACGAGAACCTGCGTATCGCCGGCATCGCCTTTAAGGAGGGCATGGGCACTATCGACGAGGTGCTTGCCGCTCAGACCGCCTGGCTTAAGGCCAACAGTGAGAAAATTGATGCCGAAATCAATGTGCAGCTCACCCATGAGTACCTTAACAAGGTGATGGGCACGATGAGCTATTAAAATGAATTTCCCCTCTAGACATCTAGATAATCTAGAGCATCTAGAAACCAAGGACAGAATATTTTAATTTACTACTCAATATGGAAAAAGACGAACAAAGAACTGTGGTCCGCAAGAAGGACAAAGCGTTGCTGGCAGCGCTGGCTGTGTTTGCCCTGGTGATGG
>JAFZSS010000245.1 GCA_017619255.1 Muribaculaceae bacterium | reverse complement strand
CTTTTCTCAAGCTCAAGGATGCCGTGACCGATGTCGGCCTTGACATTGAGTTGGCATTGAGTGCCGAGTACCGCATGGATGAGTACTTCGACAAGGAATATGCGGCCGATCATTTGATTCCCATGCCGGGAAACCATGTCCTGCTCGAGAACTCGTTCCAGCAGGAGCTGATGAACTTGGATGAACTCTTGTTTGACATGCAGGTCAAGGGTTACAAGACCATATTGGCGCACCCCGAGCGCTATACATATTACTCGCGTCGCCGCAAACGCTATGAGCAGCTGCACAATGCGGGCGCGAAGTTCCAGGTCAACATCCTGTCCTTTACTGGCTACTTTGGCGAGGAGGCACGCGACAGCGCTCTGTGGTTTGTCCGCAACGGCATGATTGACTACCTGGGAAGCGACATGCACAATGTCAAGCATGCCCACATCATCATGGACTACTTGAACTCTAAAGAATGGCGCAAGCTCAGCAAAGAGATTGAGCCGACCGTTAAGAATGACTTGATTCTGGGATAAAAAGAGGGATTCTAGAGAGCTGTATAAAGTGAAGCATCACCCAAGCGGGTGATGCTTCACTTTGTTTATTGGTCGCGCTGGTAGGCGGGCAGATCCTGCTGGATGATTTCACGGCATTGGTGACTCACCTCGGCAATGTCATTGCCGCCGGCGTGCTGAATGGGCTCATGGAAGGTGAGCGTGATGATCCCTGGGGTGACATTAAATGTGCTGCGGGGCATCACCTTGTAGCTGCCATCGATGGTGATGGGCACCACGGGAAGCCCAAATTCCAAAGCGAGTTTGAAGGCGCCGTTCTTGAAGGGCCCCATGAGACCCGTGTCGGTGCGACGCCCCTCAGGGAACACGACTATCGACATGCCGCCGCTATGTAATTTCTTCTTGGCGGCGGCCATGGTGTCGCGCAGGCCCTGGGTGGAGTGTGTGTCCACCATGATGTGGCCCGCCATGCGGCAGGCGGTGCCAATGATGGGAATGTTGGTGATGCCCTTGCGCATCATCCACTTGAAATTGTGTCCCAGAAAGCCATAGATGGAAAAGATGTCATAGGCACCCTGGTGGTTAGCGACAAACACATAACTTGTCTCGTGGTCAACATGCTCGCGGCCCTTGACCTTGATGCGCACGAGGTGCAGCCAGCACCATAGCCGCGCCCACCATTTGGCAGGGAAATAGCCCCAATAGTCCTGATTGAACAGGCAGCCGATGATGGTGATCAGCGCAGTGAGGATGCTTGCGACCAGCATGATGGGAGCCACGATGCACCACTGGTAAATACGGTAAATATAAATCATGTTCTATCAATCACAATTAAATATGCCGCAGTGTTTATGTGACAGGGGATGTCTGTCACATGGAAGATGGTCTGCGACCGTGACAGGAGAATCGTCCTCCTGCCACGGACGCAAGCCTTGTGTCATTGTTAGTTAGCCTCAACCTCGGGGGCGATGAGCTTGTAGCCCTTGCCGTGGATGTTGATGATCTCGATGCTGGGATCGTCTTTGAGTTTCTTACGCAGCTTGGTGATATAAACATCCATCGAGCGTGCATTGAAGTAGTTGTCGTCGATCCAGATGGTCTTCAAGGCGAAGTTGCGTTCGAGAATCTCGTTCATGTGGGCGCACAGCAGGCTGAGTAGCTCGCTTTCCTTGGTGGTGAGGTTGTCGCTGCTGTCATCAGTGAACAGCACCTGACGCTGGGTGTCGAAGGTGAACTTGCCGATTTTGTAAACAGTGACCTCTTTGCCCTTTTTGCCCTTGACGCGGCGCAGGATGGCCTCGATGCGCAATACGAGCTCCTCCATTGAGAAGGGCTTGGTGATGTAGTCATCGGCACCGATCTTGAAACCTTCAAGGATATCCTCTTTAAGGGCCTTGGCGGTCAGGAAAATGATGGGCACATCGCTGTTGACGGTGCGAATCTCCTGTGCGAGCTGATAGCCGTCCTTCTTGGGCATCATCACATCGAGCAGACAGATGTCATATTTGCCTTTGAGAAACGCCTTGTAACCGGCTTCGCCGTCGGCAAACAGTTCGGCCTTATAGCCTTTGTCCTCCAGGTACTCACGGGTGAGCGTTCCCAGATTCTCATCATCTTCGCATAATAGAATTCTCAGTTTGTCTTCCATAATTTCTACTTTATTTATATAGTGGTAATGTGATAATAAATTTCGATCCTTTGTTGACCTCGCTCTCGGCGCGGATAGTGCCGCCAAAGAGGTCAATCATCTTGTGAACATAAGCCAGTCCAAGTCCGAAGCCCTTGACATCGTGGAGGTTGCCGGTGGAAACACGGTAGAACTTCTCGAAGATTTTCTTCAGGTCCTCGCGTTTCATGCCGATACCGTTGTCGGCGACGGTGATCTGGATATGGTCCTCATCGGGGTTGACGGTGGTTACCGTGAGTTCGGGCGGCACATCCTCACGGCGATACTTGACTGCGTTGTCCAGCAGGTTGAAAATCACATTGGTGAAATGCATCCTGTCCACTTTGATGATGGGGTCCTCAGCGTCAAGGTTGGCGTCGATGCGGCCACCATATTTCTCGACCTTGAGTTTAAAGGTGTTGATGACATTGTAGATGTTGGCATTGGCGTCCTCCTCCTCGAGACGCATGGTGGCGTTCTTGCGGTCAAACAGCGACAGCTGGAGCACCTTCTCGACTTGGAAGCGCAGACGCTTGGTCTCGTCGTTGATGACAGTGGAGACATGCTTGAGCATCTCGGGACTCTTGCGCACGCTGTCGTCATTGAGCATCTGGGCTGCAATCGAGATGGAGGAGATGGGCGTCTTGAACTCGTGGGTCATGTTGTTGATGAAGTCGTTCTTGATCTCGCTCAGTTTCTTCTGCTTGAAGGCCACCGAGATGGTATACAGGAACACGCCCAACAGCAGGAAGGTGAAGGCCAACGAGGGCACGAGAAACTTAACCGACGAGAAGATGTAGTCGCTCTTGTTGGGGAAGGTGATGTTCAGCATGTTCTGCTTGCTCTTCGGGTCGTTGGGGAACAGCAGCTGGCTGTACACATCCTGTTGCGACAAGGGGGAATACCCCTCGGTCTTATAGACGACGCCGCTGCTGCGGTTCACGATGGCGAACTCGAAAGGCAGCTCCAATCCGTTATACTCTAGCTCCGAGCGCAGGTAGGTCGCCACTGTGGCGCTGTCAGCGCGCTCCTGGATGGGACGGTCGCTGGACTCGTTGAGGATAGTGAGGATGACCTCGTTGAGCAGGGTCTTCTGGTAGAGGTACTGCTTCTTGAGGATTTCCTGTTTGAGTTGGTAGCTGTCGTTCAGGTCCTTGAGCGTGTTACGGTTAGCTGGACGCAGGCTTGCGGGATCCTCGGTCGTGAGGGTAGTGTCAATATTGGCCTCGTGGCGTTCGTTAAAATTGAAACTGTTTTTGCTGATGTCTGAATAGTACTGTTCGGCCTCGGCCAGATCCTGGTCAAGGAAATACTTGGTTTCGTTCTGTTCGAGCATGGTGGAAACGCTGTAAAGGCTGCGCTTCACAATCTCGTTGAACTGGCTGTTGCGCATGGCGACCATCTTTTCCAAGTAGAAAATCTGCATGGCGAGCAGTCCAAGCAGGGCTATCGCCATCACAACAGTCAATATCCATATCGTCGATCTCTTCATTGAAGGATGTGTCTAATAACAGGGATGTCTTTTTAACAATCAACGGCAAAATTAACAATTAATTGTGAAAAACCAAAATTTTCTATCACTTTTTGTCGAAAAAATGAGCCTGAAATGTTAAATCACCTGGTTTTGAGGGGTTACCTCGATATTTTTTGCGACATTTGCAAACACATGTAAACAGGCACTCAAGGCAATCAACAACCATAAAAAATAGATTCGATGAAAACATTTGATGCAAAGAAAGTGAAGGACCAGGCCGTTCAGTGGATCAGGGACTGGTTTGAGAAGAACGGTAAGGGATGTAACGCCGTGATCGGTATCTCGGGTGGCAAGGACAGTAGCGTTGTCGCCGCATTGTGTGTCGCGGCGCTGGGCAAGGAGCGCGTCATCGGGGTGACGATGCCTAACGGTGTTCAGCCCGATATCGAAGATAGTATGAAGCTCATCAATCATCTGGGCATCCGCCACTGCAATGTAAACATCGGTAGCGCTTATGAAGCTCTCATGGCTGAGGTAAAGGAGCAACTGGGAACTATTGATACCGAAGTGTCTAATCAGACCGTTATTAATATGCCGCCGCGCTTGCGCATGACAGCGTTGTATGCGGTGTCGCAGTCGTTGAACGGTCGCGTGGCTAATACCTGTAACCTCTCGGAGGATTGGGTGGGCTACTCGACGCGTTATGGCGACAGTGCCGGTGATTTCGCACCTCTGGGCGGGCTGACCGTGCAGGAAGTGCTGGCTGTGGGTCTTGAGTTGGGCGTTCCCCGCGACTTGGTGATGAAAACGCCGTCAGATGGCCTGTGTGGCAAGACAGATGAGGACAACTTGGGCTTTACCTATGCGGTGCTTGACCGTTACATCCGCACCGGCGAGTGTGATGACCCGCAGGTCAAGGTCCTCATCGATGACAAGCATGTCAAGAACCTGTTCAAGCTTCAGCCGATTCCTCACTTCGAGTACGAATGAGAAAAAGGGGAAACATAAGTTGTCCCCCATTATATAATATTGGGCGTCCCAAACTCGGGGCGCCCAATATTATATAATGTAAAAAGCTGCTGAGGATTAATCCTCGTCCTGCTTGCTCTCCTCGTATTCCTTGAGCAGCTGAGCCTGCACATCGGCGGGCACGAGCTCGTAGCTCGAGAACTTCATGTTGAACGAAGCGCGGCCGCCCGAGATAGAGCTCAGAGCGGTGGAGTAGTTCGACATCTCCTTCAAGGGGATGCGAGCCTTCACGCGCTCCATGCCGTTGGCGCTCGACATATCCATCATGATGCCGCGGCGGCCCTGCAGGTCGCTCTGTACACCACCCATGCAGTCGGCGG
>JAFZSS010000244.1 GCA_017619255.1 Muribaculaceae bacterium | reverse complement strand
CCGTTGATGCGCAGGGCGTTGTTGCGGCCGTTCTCGGGGGTCCACTCCTTGTGGTCGATGATGCCGGGGGGAATGGGATCGAGGTGGATGTTGGTCATCTGATAGGTGCCCACCACCATGGCGACATTCTGCTCATAGAAGGCGTTGACCATTGTCTGCAGGGTGTGCTCATCCTTGTACATGTCGTCGCTGTCGAGCTGCACGATGAACTTACCCACATTGTGACGATGTGCGGCGAGGTTCCAGTAACCGCCGATGCCCATGTCATAGAAGTCGGCGATGATGTGGATCAGGCGCGGGTCGTTGTACTCGGCGATGGCCTCACGGGTGCCGTCGGTGGAGAAATTGTCCACCACCATCAGGTTGAACTTGAAGTCGCACTCCTGCTTGAGCACCGAGTCGATGGCGTCACGGATAGTGCGGATGCGGTTGCGCACGGGAATCATCACCGTTGCCTCGACCTCGAAGTTGTCCTCGCTGAACTCGATGTGGCGGAAGTTGGGCACCTCCTTGCCATCCTCGATGCGCGTGGGAGCCAGGTAGCCGCCCACCTCCTTGAGGTGCTCGGTGCAGGCCTGCTCCATCTCGATCTGACGGCCACGGTTGCGCGGGTCAACATAGTCAAAGATCTTCTCACCGCTCTTGCGGGTGTCCAGCTCGACATCGCTGTAAAGGAACTCGTTGATGTGGGTAATGGCGGCAAACTGCGACAGTTTGAGGCGCAGGTCATACAGACCGGCGAACTCATAGTCGGCTTTCATCGCACCGGCAGCCTTCTTGAAGCACTGGCCACAGAAGAACAGCACCGAGCCGAAGTCGAAGTCGTCACGCAGGCTACCCATCTGGTAGTCGATGACAGGAGCCTTGTCAGCGCCCTTGTCGGTCACATTGTAGTGGTCGGCATAGAGCATGCCCGAGCGGGTGTCGTCGCCCAATTTCACAAAACGCTCCAGGGAGAACGGACCCATCTTCAGGGTGTCAAACTTGGTGTACAGCAGCACATAGTCGGCATCGGCACGCTCGGCGATGGCACGCATCGTTGTGCTGGAGGTCAAACCCTTGACAGGCACGAGTTCACAGCCCTCGACGGCGGTAGCGCCTTCCTCGGTGGCCAGGAGATAGATTTTGTTCACCAGCTCCTGCTCCTTGAGGTTCTGGATGGTTTGCGCAGCCTGCTCGGCATTGGCAAACGGGATAAAGCAATTAATTCTTCCCATGTCTCTTGATTTTTATGATTGTTGATAATTGATTGTTCTATTTCTATCTAGATACTCTAGAGATTCTAGATTATCTAGAGGGTTATCATTTCTTTAAGTATTCCATGATGCGGGTTACCAGGCTGGTGCGCTCCTGGACGGTGGTCACCGTCTCGAGCGGGAAGCCCACAACCACGGTGCGGTAGCTGCCGCGGTCGCTGGCGATGGCAGCGGGCAAGCCGTTCTCGCCGTAGCGCATCCAGGTGAAGCCACGGTCGTCGCTGGCGCGGATAGCGTCAGGCGACTCAACGGCATAGAACTTATCGTTCAGCTTGTTGACGAAGGTCCATGCGCCGGGTGACGACAAGTGGTTGGCGGGGCTGTCCACAGCGTTGACGGTGCCGTCGAGCGAAGCCCTGCCATGCAGACCCTCAAAGCCGAGGACATTTTTCACAAAGGCTTGCCCGGCCTCGTCATTGTTGCCGGCGGCGTTGTCCCACAGGTCACTGCCCACATAGGCGCCCGACAGCAACACGCTGCCACCGTCCTCGGTGAAGCGGCGCAGGGCGGTCTGCAGACCTGTAGTGTAAATCTTGAAGCGTGTGGGCATCAAGCCGCTGCCGGTCTTGATTTCCTTCTGCTTGCCCAAGATGAGGTCCATCAGGCGGTAATCGCCAGTATAGTAGTTATTCTCCAGCGCCTGCTGGCTGCAGGAAACGAAGGAATAACCTGCGTTCATCAGCGCCTCGCCGTGCACTGCGGGATAGTCGAATGTATTACCTGCAATATTCATCGTCTCGTGGTCGCTGCGGCTGCTGCCGAATCCGGGGGCATCGTCGTCGGTCCACTCTATCGCGCGGCGGAACTCATACTGCGAACCCAGGTAGTTGATCTGCTGGATATAGGGCACGCCGTGGTCCTTGTCGTCGTCAAAGCCGGCACGGT